>JAUWTX010000112.1 GCA_030614505.1 Desulfuromonadales bacterium | reverse complement strand
CCAGAATCACGACAATGGACAAGACGTTGATCAGGATAGTAATCGGCATGCGTTCACCGATTTTTTCAAGAACCGGCCGGTGATCCTGTGCAAAGGATTCGCCGAAATCGAGGGTGGCGATCTGCTTTATCCAGAGACCATATTGAACATATAGCGGTTTATCGAGGTTGTAACGCTCACGTAGCCGATCACGCATTTCAACACTTGCTTTCGGGTTGAGGTCCGTCTGCATATCGGTCGGCTCGCCAGGAGCAAGATGAATCACCATAAAGCTAATCAGGGTGATACCGATCAACAGGGGGATCATCATGGCAAGTCGTTTCGTGAGATAAATAAGCATAGTTTTGTCTTATTCGTTTCTACTATAAATAGACATTCTACAATCGGGACGAGGGACGCGGTACGAGGGACGCGAAAGTCAAAAGCATTAGGCTCTCCTCGTTCCTCGTCCCTCGTACCTCGTTCCGCCAAAAAGTGAGCAAAAATTGCCTAGCGGGCATATTTCTGCTCACTTTTTGGAACATACCACTTTATAAAATTATAAGTAATCCCGGCCGGTGACGGCTCGATACCACGGAAGCGTTTAGCCACTGCCGGTAGAGATTCGCCAACATAAAGGAATGTATAGGGTTGTTCCTCAGCCAGGACTTCCTGAAAACGATCATAAATTTTCTTGCGCTCAGACTGGTCAAAGGTCCGTCTGCCTTTCTCCAGCAACTCGTCGACCTCTTTGTTTTTGTACTTGGTGAAGTTCAACTCACGCGGTGCTGTTTTGCTTGAGTGCCAGATATTGTATTGATCCGGTTCCGGGCCACCACTCCAACCGAGAATAGTTGCATCAAAGTTGCCGGGGAAGATGAACTCTTTCAGAAAAGTCGCCCATTCGACGATACGAATTTCAATGAGGATGCCGACTTCCTTGAGCCGCCGTTGAATAATTTCTGCTGTTTTGGAGCGCAGATCGTTGCCTTGGTTCGTCACAATAGTGAAAGCCAGCTTTTCGCCATCCTTGTCCAGAATGCCATCGTTATCACTATCGTTCCAGCCGGCTTCTGATAACAACGTGCGAGACAGTTCCGGGCTGTATTCATAACGTTTGACATTGGCATTATAAACCCAGGTATCCGGTTTGTAAGGCCCGGTTGCAACATGGCCTAGCCCCAGCAGAACACCATCAATTAGCTCCTGTTTGTTGATGGCGTAAGAGATCGCCTGGCGGACGCGCACATCTTGAAAAAGTGGCTTTGTCAGATTGTAACCAAGATAAGTATAACTGAACGACAGGTAGCGGTACTTGTTGAAGTTACGGGTAAACGCCGGCGTGTCAGTCTGGGTTTTGTACTGAATCGGGGTTAAGCCCATGCGGTCGAGACCACCGGATTGCAGTTCGAGAAACTGAGTTGAGGTATCGGGTATCACTCGGTAGACGACACGATGAATATAAGGTTGACCTTCAAAATAGTCAGGGTTGGCGATCAGCTCAACCTTTTCACCAGCATCCCATTTGACGAACTTAAACGGACCAGTACCTATCGGGCTGCGTGACAGGGGGCTTTTGGTGACATTCTGGCCTTCGAGCAAGTGCTTGGGGTGAATCGATGTCGCCCAGCTTTCCAGAGCAGGGGCATAGGGTTTTTCATAAAAGACCCGGAAGGTGTAGGGGTCTACTGCCTCAGCCTTGGCAACTTGCAAGAAATCCTCGGCGTACGAAGTCGGCACCTCTGGGTCGATATACAGCTGGTAGGTGAAGAGGACATCGGCACTGGTGAATGGCGACCCATCATGCCAGGTCACGTCCTTGCGCAGGTGAAAGGTAAAAGACATCTTGTCCTCGGAAATCTCCCAGGACTCAGCCAGCTCACCTTCAAGTTGCAGATTTTTGTCGTAGCGTATCAAACCACTGTAGACAAGGCTGTTAATAGCACTTGAAGCTGAGTCGGAAGAGAGCACCGGCAACAAATTGTTCGGCTCACCAATAGATGCTTCAATGAAAGTATCGCCATGGACCGGTTTCGCCGCGTCACCCTCTGCCGGGATCACTGCTTGCTGTTGCTGGTCGCAACCAGACAGCAAAAGCAGCAGCACTATCAAGAAAAATCTCACACGGTACTCCTTTATGAAGCATCTTGGAACAGTCCCCATTCGGAGACAGTCCTTACTGTCTCATACTATTCATCGTCCAAAGAAATGACTGTCGCACCAACCGGAGGTTCCAGTTGGAAGATCCCGGGGCGTAATGCACCATTGATTTCCAGATCTGAGAATTTGAGGCTGGCCGTGGTTTCCCGTTCGGGGAGTTCAATGCCGAAATGCTGAGGGAAACGATCCCCTGTTTCTGCGAACTCCCCATAATTAATTTTCAGGAACAGTTCGTCCCGATCAAAATAACGCACTTCAACAAGTTGACGAGCGTGATTGAAAATCAGCTCCTGGCGACGCTGCGAACGGTAATGCACCAGCAGCCAACCACCCTCTTGAAGTTCAAAGGCCTCTTCTCGCAAACTATCTATCATCGGCGGCTGATAAAGAAGAACGCTGATCAGGTCAGGCAGACGCAAAGGGATACGAATAAACCGACCAAGGTTGGCGGACGTCGCTTGCCCAGTGTAAAAAATGTTCTGGGAAGGGAGCGAAACCCCCAGGCTTTCACCATCAGCCGCCAGCAACAGCAAGGGTGAACCGAAAGGGCTTAAAGTTTCCGCTCGTAGCCGGTTTGGTTTTTCAGCCAGGATGACCTGTGTACCATTCAAAGATTTTTCAGGGGTATGCACCTTAACCTTGGCCAGGCCTTGCACGGAAGAGACCCGGCCAGAGCTCTCAGACCATTCCCGAATGAGCCCATCGGCAAAACTTCGGCTCACCGGTTCTCCAACAAGTTTTGGACGAACCGGCGCGCAGGACGCTACTATGGTTATGGTCAGAAACAATAAAAATAGTGCAGAACGACTATACACAGACCGACCCTTACAATTTATCTGCAAGCTTTTCAAGCTTGTCTCGAAGATCGGCATTGTCCGGTTGCAGTTGGAGTGCCTTATCAAAAGCAGCCCGTGCCTGCACAAGGTTGTTCAGCGCAAGATGGATATCGCCGAGGTGCTCAAAAATGACTGCATCTTCGGAAATTTGGCGACTGGCCTCCTCGATAATCTTGAGCGCCTCAAGCAAACGGCCCAATCGGTAATAGACCCAACCCAGAGTATCTAAGATATGCGGTGCCGGCTTCAGATTGATGGCACGTTCAGCATAACCAAGGGCTTCATCAAGATCGCGATTTTCGACAGCCAGTGCGTAAGCAAGGAAGTTCAAAGCTTCGGCATGTTTATCGTCAACAGCGAGAAGGTTCTGCATCGTTTGAAAGGCTTCTTCGTGCCGGCCAAAGCGCTCAAGGAGCAACGCCTTCTGGTAGAGTAATTCGACATCATCCGGATACAAGCTAACACCACGTTCAACAGTGACAAGTGCATTATCCTTCTGTTCATTGGCCAAGTAGAGCGAGGTCAGATAGTTAAACACTTGCGGTCGCGGTTGTCCTTCAGCCATTCTTGTTTTGAGTAGTTGGATAGCTTCACTGATACGGTCAGTTTCCATGTAGATGTAACCGATATGAGCTATGGCATCATCGTAAAGAGCCGACTCCCGGCTGATGCCGGAAAAGGCTTCAAGAGCCGACTCCCACTCTGACTGTTGTTCATAGGCGGAACCCAGGTAGTAACGAGCCGGGTCGAGGTCCGGTTCGAGCTCAAGAATTTCCTCAAAGACTGAGACAGCATCAGACCAACGTTTCTGCTCCAGAAAGATTAACCCGATCTTGCGACGGGCCTCAAAATCCTCAGGTTTGAGATCGACAATAATGTCTAATTCTTCCAAGGCGTCGTCAAATCGTTTCATACCGACATAAACGCGAGAGATATGGTGTCGTAGTGTAAAGTCAAGCGGACGCAACTCAAGGACTTCCATGAAAACATCCAACGCATTCTGCCATTCTTTGAGATCTTCATAGAGGAGCCCCAACTCCAGGTAGGCCGACTCTATATCCGGGGTGCGGCGAATTAATTCACGATATTGTTCCACGGCCAATTGATTCAGACCGATCTCACGATAGAGACGAGCCATAGCCAGTCGTGCTGAACTGGAGTCCGGATAACTTTTCAACAGTTCTTTCAACTGCTCTGAAGCAAGGTCTATTTCACCGACACGCACCAGGGCGATTGCCAGGTGCAGCTGGACTTGTTCTTTCTCCGGAGCCAACTCCAGGACACGACGAAAATAGGGTATGGCCTTATCTGGCTGATTGTTGCCAAAATAAGCATTGGCCAGCGTCAAGTTGGCCCGCAGGGAATCTGGATCACGCAACAGAATGTCTTCGACTGTTCGTATAGCGTTCTCCGTCTGACCCATGACGATATAGAGATCAGCAAGTTCAAAACGCAGGGATTCCTCATCAGGATCATAATCAATGGCACGGAGATAAGCGGCAGCAGCACTTTCGAAATCATCCTCGGCCAGAAACATCCGCGCCCTGGTGTAGTGAAAGTATGCATTTGCTTGAGGCTCGTTCAGGAGTGAAACATAGGGGGCTTCATCGGAGACGGTTTCCCCGGCATCATCGTGGACATCGGCGGCAACACAGCCACTCAATATGAACGACAACAGAAGAGTAAAATGGCAGAAGCGAAACAGGAGCATAAAAGATCCAGCACTAGGTGAATAAGAAGTAATAAAAATAGCATAGTCAACCGGTACGGTCAATCTGGCAGAACCTTGGAAGCGCGGTCTTTACATGCATATATCTTCTGATAATCTTTAGGGAAATTGGGATCGGTACAACGGGTCTGAAGCTAACAGAAATCTGTCTCACAAGTCAGTTTCGGTCAAACAGCATCAACAGACACGTGCTTGATGTCGACACCTCACGTCCTGTCAACTATAATGCTGAGAAGGCTGCCGGACTTGACAGAGTATTGACTGACCTGGAGCAGTTAGCATGAAAATGGAACGCAGATTACCACTGAAGGATGCCTGGTTCATCCTGTTTATTCTTGGCGTGGTTATGCTCAACTATCCATTCCTGCACATATTCAACAAGGACGTACTGATATTCGGTATTCCCCTGATCATCCTTTACTTCTTCATCGGCTGGCCGTTTTCCATCTTTGTCGTCTATCTCTTTTCGATCTATCTCGGCAGACATTCAGACCAGGAAGTCATTGAAAAAAGTTCGGAAGTAGACTCGCCCGGAGGATCTATATGATCTCCGTCAGTATAGTCGTTCTGACATCCCTGATCTATTTCGGCATTCTCTTTGGAGTTGCATATTACGCTGACCGGCAGCGCAAGCGGGGTCGCAGCCTGGTTGACAATCCGTCAGTCTACTCATTGTCGTTGGCCGTCTACTGTACTTCATGGACTTTTTACGGCAGCGTCGGGCGGGCCGCTACATCCGGCATCGACTTCCTTGCCATCTATCTTGGTCCGACCCTGATCGCCTTTTCATGGTGGTTTCTGCTGCGTAAAATTGTGCGCATCAGCAAAGAGCAGAACATTGCCAGCATCGCCGACTTCATCTCCAGCCGTTATGGCAAATCTCCTCTGCTCGGGGCAATCGTCACCATTTTTGCGGTGCTCGGCATTATGCCTTACATCGCTTTGCAACTGAAAGCGGTTGCCCGCACTTTCGATCTGCTGGTCTACCCCTTAGCCACAAGCAGCACCATGCATATCCTGCCGAAGTTCGACCTGCGTTTTGATTCAGCACTGGTCGTGGCACTGATCCTCGGCCTGTTCGGTATTCTTTTCGGTGCACGTCGTCTTGACACTTCAGAACGACACGAAGGATTAGTCGCCGCAATTGCCCTGGAATCAGTGGTTAAAATCGTCGCCTTTGTCGCAGCCGGCCTGTTTGTTACATTTGGCCTGTTCGATGGCTTTGGCGATATCTTTCATGACTTTCTGACGCGCTTCCCTGAACGTAGCCATTTACTGATGCTCGATACCAGTAGTAATTCATACGCTCACTGGCTGACCATGACAATCGTCTCGATGATGGCCATTATGTTCCTGCCTCGCCAGTTTCATATCATGGTCATCGAAAACTGTCGCGAAGAGCACATCCGCAGTGCCATGTGGCGTTTCCCAGCTTACATGGTGGTCATTAACCTGTTCGTTATCCCAATCGCCCTGGCAGGCCTGCTGCTTTCTAATGGCGACACATATAATGCCGATTTTTTTGTGCTCACCCTGCCGCTTCAATATGGTCATCCCTGGCTGGCCCTGCTGGTTTTTATCGGTGGGTTCTCAGCTTCGGCAGGCATGGTTATGGTTTCATCCGTTGCACTGTCCACCATGATTCTCAATCATCTGCTCATGCCGATCATCCTCAAGGTCCATACTGGCGCTAAGAACCTGTCGGTCTTGCTCATCAACCTGAAACGATTCGGCATCGTTGCCGTCATTTTGCTCGGCTACATCTATTATCGTCTACTCGGCGAATCTGCCGCCCTGGTCAATATCGGTCTGATTTCATTTCTTGCGGCAACTCAGTTTGCTCCGGCTGTCATCGGCGGACTATACTGGCGTCAGGCGACCCGGCGCGGGGCAACAATCGGTCTGGTCCTTGGTTTTATCGTCTGGTTTTACACCTTGCTGGTACCATCTTTTGCACAATCCGGATGGATAGATACCAGCATTGTCGAACAAGGTCTGTTCGGCTTGTCCCTCCTCAAACCAACAGAACTTTTCGGGCTGAGCGGTTTCGATTTATGGACCCACTCGCTCTTCTGGACCATG
>JAUWTX010000168.1 GCA_030614505.1 Desulfuromonadales bacterium | reverse complement strand
GGCCAAACGAACGAATTTGCAGCCAGATCTGATAGTCCGACAGGCTGCTAGAATCAATAATCGAACAGCGGATTATAACCTCAGACCGCAAACGGAACAAGCAAACTTCATGACTTATGGAATTTTCCTGACATCATCACAAATAACGGCGTCGCGTCTGCAGCAACCAGAGCAAGCTGATCAACAGGAAAGCCCCCGGAACCAGATCACCCATATGCGAATAAAGCCCGGGCCGGGCACCCAACCCAACCTCTCCGGCAAGGAATGCTGTTTCGAAAAGACCTGTTTGCTCGACAATCCTTCCGGACGGCGCGACAAAAGCCGAAATTCCGGCGTTTGCTGCACGTGCCAGCCAGACACGGTTTTCAATTGCACGAAAACGTGCCATCGCCAGGTGTTGCCAGGGTGCGGACGATTTACCGAACCAGGCGTCGTTGGTGATGTTCACAAGGAGGTCGCTGCCCTGGCGTACATACTCGCGAGCCAGCCCAGGGAAAATCACCTCGTAACAAACCAGAACTCCCAGTCGATGTCCCTGGATCGGCAGAGGGTTGATCTCCCCGGGGGAATAGTCCCCAATACCGGCAACCAGTTTATTGACAAAGGGGAGATAACCACCAAGTGGCACATATTCACCGAAGGGAACAAGATGAATCTTGTCGCTGCGACCAAGCACTTGTGCTGTCGGTGAAAGGAGAAAGGCACTGTTCAGATAACGCAGCGCCCCAGTGTTTTTATCCGCCCCAGTGTTTTTATCCGCCCCTGTATCTTTGCTCACCCCGGGGCTTCTGTAATATGCAGGGCTGCCGAACAGGAGTGAGGCCCCCGTTTCCAGGGTCAATCCTGCAACAGACCCAGCCAACTGACCGCCATCCTGGAAATAAAACGGCATGGCTGCTTCAGGCCAGATAATCAGATCACTCGCTCCATCTCGCTCAGCCCGCAAAGAAAGATCTCGATAGGTTTTTACCGTATTCAACTGATTGTCAGGCCGCCATTTGAGATCCTGCGGAATATTACCCTGAACAACTGCCGTCTGTAGCGACTCAGGCCTGGTGTCTAAATCTTGCTGCAGACACCATTGCCCATAACCGTAATTGCATAGAAGTAAAAGAGCAGTGGCAACCAAAGCTTTGACAGGAATTCGCAGCGAAAGTTTACTCTGCAACGCCAGAACACTTTCGCCAAGGACGGCATTACACAAAACAAGGAGATAGCTCAAGCCGTAAACACCGAAAAGATCGGCCGACTGGACTATTGCCAGCCAGGCATGCTGAGAATAACCAAGCGTTGCCCACGGAAAACCAGTTAACAGGAATTCACGTAGGAACTCCAGAGCAACCCAACGGACCGGGAATGTTAATGCGTATGGATAGTTCCTGAATTCCTTAAGGCGGCAAACAGCCCAGGTCGCGGTCCCCCAGAACAGGGCCAGGTATCCTACAAGCAGCAGATAGAGCAGGAAAGAGACGGCCAAGGGCAGATGACCATAGGTAGTCATGACAATGTTGAGCCAGTACAGAGTCACGGCGAAGAAGACCATACCAGCGACAAAACCGCTCTTGAAGGGTCGGCTCTGCATCACCAGAATCAGGGGGATGAGACCAAACCAGGCAAGGACGGTGTAGTCAGGAAGCGGAAAGGAACAGGCCAGAAGAAGGCCCGACAAGGCGCTGGCACAGGTCACTTTGTCAGGCAGAAAGCGGCACATACTAGGTATCACGCCAGATGCGAACCTTGCTGATTTTACGTTCATCCGACTCTTCAACCATCAGGGTCAGGCCGTTGTCGGTTACTTTCTCGCCAACTTTCGGCACATTGCCCAACAAGTGGAAAAGGTACCCGCCGACCGTATCAAACTTCTCCCGCGGGATCACGATATCGTAATACTCTTCCAGCTCCTCAACATTCACCCTGGCATCTACCAGGAGAGTGCCGTCCTCCTGGGGCTGGATCAAGGGAACTTCAAGATCGTATTCATCCTGGATATCACCGACAATCTCTTGAAGCAGATCTTCAATTGTAATCAGGCCGGAAGTGCCACCATACTCATCAACAGCAATCGCCATATGCACCCGCCGGGTGCGAAAATCCATCAGCAAAGTTTCAATACGTTTGGTCTCGGGGATGAAATATGGTGTACGCATTACCTCGGTGAGCGTCAGGGTTTCATCCTTTGCCCCCCAGTTGCGCAGCAGATCTTTCGCGTAAACCACACCAACAATCTGGTCTGTTGAACCCTGATAAAGAGGAACCCGGGAATGTCCGGAACGTATTATCAATGCGAGAAAATCGCTGAGACTTGCATCAGCAGGACAGCAGACCATATCGGTCCGCGGCACCATAACCTCACGAACAATGGTATCACCGAATTCAAAGATCGACTGCAGCATGTCGCCTTCGGACTCGTTGAGTATGCCTTCCTCTTCTGAACTGTTGATCGCATCCTGCAATTCTTTTTCAGTCAGGGCACGTGATCGTCCCAGAAAAATTCGGCCCAATGTTGAAACCAATGAGTTGCGACGAGGATTATTATCGTCTTCCACCAGAACAGACTCCCTTTAATTTAGTGAAATGCCAGGTGCATGACCAGCGTCGTTACAATGCCAACCAAACTACCGGCAACAGTTTCAACAAAATTATGTACACCGAGCAGAACCCTGCTTTGCGCCACCAAAGCCGCCAAAAGCCACGCCAGCAGAACGACTAACAGGCCAACCTCAGCAAACGCAACCGACGTCGCAACCGAAAAAGCGACTCCGGCATGTCCACTCGGCATGCCACCGTGCAGCGGCGTACCACGACCAACTCTTGCCTTGGCCAAAATTATCAGGAGGACAACAACGACAACTGAAATAACAGCTATGTTGCCAGTTGTCCTCATAAAATCATGACCGACACCCACCTCGGCAGCAAAGAAAAACCTCGATACAGCAAGATAGCCAAGGACCATGGCACCTACACTGGCGAGAAGCACAGCTCCAGCGGCAACATCTTTAGCACGTTGTGCCAGGGGGTGAAAGTCAGGAGACACCAGATCAACGACCACTTCGATTGCAGTGTTCACAAGTTCGGCAAATAAAACCAGGGTAATGGCCAGAGCCAGCAGAGCAAATTCATACAGAGTGAGACGCAGGACCAGAGCTCCGACCAGGACCAAAATGGCCACAACCAGATGGAAGAGCATGTGGCGTTGGGTTTTAGCCGCCCAGAGGATACCCTCGATCGCACAATTCAGACTACCGATAAACCCCTTGGGCTTGGCAAGCTCACCTTTCTTGGACGGCTCACCTTTCATTCGTTCAGGAACTCCTCACGAATCAGCGAGAACACTTCTCGTTCCCTGGCCTCCATGCGTTTTGCCTCTGCTTTCGTACCACGTTCGTGGTCATAACCGACCAGATGAAGAATGCCATGCAAAAGGAGGAAATAGAGTTCACTCTCGAAGGTAGCCTGCGCCTCACAGGCATCGCGTGCTGCCGTCTCAGCGGAGATGACTACATCACCAAGCAGGTCCGGTTGAACACCGCCACCCTCACCTTCCTGCATGGCACAAGAGATGACATTAGTCGGGCGATCCTTGCCGAGATAGTCGCGATTGACTTCCTGGATCATGACATCGTCCACGATCAGAATCGACAACTGGGCATCAGGACATCCCAAGACGCTTAAGATCTTCCGTGCTACCTTTCGCAGGGGGATTTTCCTGATCTTCTGCCGGGTCTGACGATTTTCGATCGCGATCTTCATTTAAACTCCTGGGCCCCTTTTCCGAGGCTCGCTCCTTACTGACCGGCTCCGGGTAATCGACTCGATAGTGGAAAATGCCACCCAGCACGATATTGAAACTTTTAGCGATGTTATGAATGTCTTTGAGGGTCAACTCACATTCATCAAGCTGACCGTCTATAAAGATATTATTAATGATTTTCTGCACCATTCCCTGGATACGGGCCGGAGTAGGATCTGCCAAGGTCCTGCTGGCAGCTTCAATAGCATCAGCCAGAAGTATCAGCGCCGCTTCGCGTGTCTGCGGCTTAGGCCCGGGATAACGGTAATCTCGCTCATCTATCTGCTCCACTCCAGGATCAGCCTTACTTTTTGCCCGATCATAGAAAAACTTCATCAAACCGGGACCGTGATGTTGGCGGATAATATCTGTAAGCGCCTGACCAAGACGGTTCTCACGAGCCATTTCAGTGCCGTCTTTCACGTGCGCCATGATAATCAAGGAACTCATCGATGGAGCCAGTTTGTCGTGTCGGTTCTCTTGCCCACCTATATTCTCAATAAAATAAAGCGGTTTCCTGATTTTTCCGATATCGTGGTAATAGGCAGCAACCCTCACCATCAGGGGATTGACACCGATATTTTCCGCCGCCGCCTCGGCCAGGTTACCAACAATGATTGAATGATGATAAGTCCCCGGAGCCTGCACCATCTGGTAAGGTATTATGGGGTTGTTCATGTTGCAAAGCTCAAGAAACTTTTTATTGGTCTTATAACGTAAAATCGACTCTACCAGAGGAACGATCCCGGTTACCACAACAGCCGCAGCCAGACCTCCAGCAAAACCAAAACCAAGTTTATAAATCAATTGAAGATCGAAGGGCCTGCTGGTCATTAAATGCAGTGCAAAAATCAGCACAAAATTAAACATACCGAGGCGCAGCCCGGCACGGAAAAGAGAGGAGCGTTCCGTAACATGACGAACCCAATGGGCTCCCGAAAGGCTTGTCAAAAAGGCAAAAACCATGATGGCAAAACTGTTGCCGAAAAGGGTGCCCGTCACAATTGCCGTAAGGATCGCGAAGATCAGGGAAACCTCGGAATTCAGAACGATACGCACCAGCAGGGTGCCAACGGCAAAGGGGAAAAAATAGTAGTATGCGTTCTGCTCCACATAAGGGAAGGCACTCCCCAAGGCCGCCGATATAAAAATGGAGATCTTCAGTATCAGGATGTGGGCAACAAAGATTGACGCAAGGAAAATAAGATCGCGGTTGTCGGGACGATACTTACGAATGTTGCGGCGGGCAAAAGTGTGACCAAAATAGACGAGCAGAAAACAACTGAGCAGTATTCCCGAGGTATTGCGCCAGAAGGAAACCGTGCCGCTGTCTTCACTTAAGCCCCCAAGCCGTTTAATCTGGTCTGGTGTAATGCGATCACCCTCGCGGACGATCATCTCACCTTTCTTGATCTGCACGAGGATCGGCTTGACTTCTTCCCTGGCAGCCTGCCTGCGCGCCTCAGTTTCGTTCTGGTTAAACGAGATATTCGGTCGCAACAACGGCACGATCAACTCTCGCAAAGCTTTTTGTTGACTGGT
>JAUWTX010000025.1 GCA_030614505.1 Desulfuromonadales bacterium | reverse complement strand
AGCCTTGACCAATGGGGCAATCTCGACCTGACGGGTGGGAACTCCCTGCAGGGTCACGCCGCTGCCGGGATTCTCCTGACCACCGGTCATACCTGTAGTGCGGTTGTCCATGATGATGACCAGAGCGTTGCCAGCGTTGTAAGCCATGCTCAACAGACCGGTTATCCCCGAATGGAAAAAGGTTGAATCGCCGATCACAGCAACCGGTTTTTCGTCTCGTCCGGCAATGGCGTTGACCTTGGCCATGCCGTGAGCTGCGCTGATGCTGGCACCCATGTCGATGACAGAATGCATGGCGTTCATCGGCGGCAGCGCACCCAGAGTGTAGCAGCCGATATCGCCGGAGACAAAAGTTTTGAGTTTGCTAAGAATGGTAAACAGACCGCGGTGTGCACAGCTCGGGCAGAAGACCGGCGGACGTTGCGGCAGTCCCCCTACAGGCGTAGCGGCCTCGCCTACGTCTCTGCCAAGGGCGGCGAGGATAATATCGGCATTGATCTCGCCGCAGAGTGGTAGTTTGTTCTTGCCGATATCGACGTTGATACCCATGGCGCGGATCTGCTCTTCAAAGATGGCATCCATCTCTTCAACGATCATCAGTCGTTTGACGCTGCCGGCAAACTCGCGGATTTTCCGCTCCGGGAGCGGATGAGACATCCCCAGCTTCAGAATTGAGGCGTTGGGACAGGCTTCGCGAACATGCTGGTAAGCAACCCCAGAAGTGATGATACCGAGTTCTGTATCCCCCATTTCAATCCTGTTCAGAGGGGTGGTCTCGGCAAATTCCTGTAGCTTGAGAAGCCGCGCTTCAACCTCGATATGCTTGAGCTTGCCGAAGTTGGGCAGCATGACATATTTGGGGACATCCTTGACCCATTCGCCAATCTGCGGAGCAATTTTGTCTCCTTGGACAACCATTCCCTTGGCATGGGAAATCCGCGTAGTAGTGCGCAGCATCAATGGTGTGTCGAACTGTTCGGATATCTCGAAGCCAGTCCGCACCATGTCATAAGCTTCCTGGGAATCGGACGGATCGAGCATCGGGACTTTGGCAAATTTAGCGTAGTTGCGGCTGTCCTGCTCATTCTGTGAAGAGTGCATCCCCGGGTCATCAGAAACCATCAGAATCAGCCCGGCGTTGACGCCGGTATAGGTCAGAGTCAGCAAGGCATCAGCGGCGACATTGACGCCGACATGCTTCATGGTCGAGAGGGAGCGTCCGCCGGCGATAGAACCGCCGATCACCGACTCCAGGGCAACTTTCTCATTCGGTGCCCACTCGCAGTAGACATCACCCAGGCGGGCGACTTCTTCAAGGGTTTCAGTGCTGGGAGTGCCGGGGTAGCCGGAGGCGAAGACCCCGCCAGAATCCCCAAAACCGAGTGCAATGGCTTCGTTGCCGGAAATTATTTTTTTCATCAAAACCTTCCCTTGTTTGTTGATTCCAACATGTGGACTGGTTCCCACATATAAGGATTCAGATAATAAAGTTTTTCTGCAGTGTTGTACCTGCAGATTTGGATTACGTCAAAACAAATTAACCCGTTCGGCGATCATCAATCCGCTTGGCCTTGCCTTCACTGCGCGGGATGCTGTGCGGTGGCACCAGATTAATATCGACAGAGATGCCGACAGCCTCCTTGATGTCGTGTTGCAGGTTGCGCTTTTTGTTGTGTACGACGGCGACGTCTTCGAGGATATCAAATTCATCCCCCTTGAGGATGTCGGCTGCCGCTTTGATCATGAATTCCTCCGTGACCTCGATTTTGATCCGCAGGGAGTCCATCGCGCCTTTGCGCTCAACGATGACCACGTAGTGGGGCGAGACCCCTTCACGTTTGAGAATTATCGATTCAATCTGCGAGGGATAAACATTGACACCGCGGATAATCAGCATGTCGTCACTTCGTCCGGTGACCCGGGCCATCTTCACCAGGGTGCGGCCGCAAGAGCAGGTCTCATAGCTGAGGCTGGAGATATCCCGGGTCCGGTAACGCAACAGCGGTTGGCCGTACTTGTTAATGGTGGTGAAAACCAGCTCCCCTTCGGCACCGGCCGGGAGTACGTCGCCAGTATCAGGGTCGATAATCTCCGGATAGAAAAAATCCTCATTGATGTGCAGGCCGTTCTGCTCTTCCCAGCACTCGAAGGAAACTCCGGGGCCAGTGATTTCAGAGAGGCCGTAAATGTCACAGACCTTGATGCCGAACTTTTCCTGAATCGATTGGCGCATTGATTCGCTCCAGGGCTCGGCGCCGCAGACGGCTTTCTTCAAATTGAGTTTTTTGAAATCAACCCCCATCTGTTCACCGACCTCATGGATATGGATCAAAAAGGAGGGGGTGGAGGTCAGCGCCGTGGTGCCAAAGTCTTGCATCAGCATGATCTGTTTCTGGGTGTTGCCGCCGGAAATCGGGATGACTCCAGCGCCGACACGCATCGCGCCATAGTGGGCGCCTATGCCGCCAGTAAAGAGGCCATAACCAAAGATGTTCTGTACAATATCATTGCTGTCAAAGCCTGCCCCGGCACAGGTTCTGGCCATCGACTCGGTCCAGATCTCGATATCTTCCCTGGTGTAGCCGACGGCGATTGGCTTGCCGGTGGTGCCGGAGGTTGCGTGGTACTCAACGATCTCTTCTGGTGAGGCTGTGAAGAGCTTGAAGGGGTAGTTGTCGCGCAGGTCTTGTTTGGTTGTAAATGGGAGCAGCTTGATGTCATCCAGAGATTTGATGTCACTCGGTTTTACACCATGATCGTCAAGCTTTTGCCGGTAACAGGCATTGCGCTCATAAACGTAGCTGACGGTTTTCTGCAGCCCTGCCAACTGGAGAGCCTGCATCTCACTACGGTTTATTGTCTCTTCTTTATTCCAGGCCATCATTTCACCTCTCACCTTTGTCTCTGTATGTTTATTGTGCCTTTTCTCGCTCTTATCTTATAGGTAGTTCAGTTCCTTAGCCTTCTCTGTGATCTCTTCACGGAATTGTGGATGGGCAATATTGATCAGTGCCTGGGTTCGCTGCCGGATCGTTTTGCCATAGAGTTCGGCCACGCCATATTCGGTGATGATAAAGTGGACATGGTTACGACTGGTGACCACGCCGGCCCCCGGTTTCAACATCGGCACGATCCGACTGAGAACGGTGCCGTTGCGTTGCGTTGATATGCTCGGCAGGGCAATTATCGGTACGCCGCCTTTAGAACGGGAGGCGCCATAGATGAAGTCGAGTTGTCCTCCGACGGCCGAGTGCAGTCTGGTGCCGATACTGTCTGCACAGACCTGGCCGGTCAAATCAACCTCGATTGCCGAGTTGATTGCTACCATGCGATCGTTCTGTGCCACCACAAATGGGTCGTTGACATACTCGGTGCGGTGCAATTCCACCAGTGGGTTGTTGCCCACCCAATCATAGAGACGCTTGGTGCCGAGAAGGAAGCCGCAGACGATCTTGCCGGGATGGAGGCTCTTACGTGCGCTGTTCAGCACCCCAGCCTCGACCAGATCGATGACCCCGTCAGAAATCAATTCGGAGTGAACCCCGAGATCTTTTTTCTCAAACAGGAATTTCAGCACGGCATTGGGAATATCTCCGATACCCAGCTGCATGGTTGCGCCGTCGGGAATAAGCTTGGCAATATGAGCAGCGATATTTTCGACCACCTCCTGGTCAGCACCATCTCCCATCGGCATTTCAAAGAGAGGCGTATCGCATGGCACGATGTAATGCATCTTGTCGATATGCATGGCGGTGTCACCCAGCGTGCGCGGCATCTGTTCGTTGACTTGCGCAATAACAATCTTGGCGACCTCCGCACCCGAGATGGTGAGGCCCGACTCCGCGCCCATGGAACAGAAACCGTCTTCGTCCGGCGGCGAGACATGGATCAGGGCCACGTCAAGGGGGAGGTGTCCGTTTTTGAACAGCAAAGGGAATTCGGAGAGCATTACCGGAGTAAAATCGGCACGCCCCTGGTTGATGGCCTTGCGGACGTTGGCGCTGATAAACATAGAGTTGATGCGCAGATGCCCATCCATTTCCGGGGCGACGTAATCGCCTGGACAGATGGTTAATGGATGACAGATTTCAACATCCCGCAGTTCAGGTGCCCGTTTAACCAATGCGTCGAGCAGTGGCAGCGGCACTGAAGCGTTGCCTGTTAAAAAGACCCGATCTCCGGACTTGATCGCCTTGACGGCCTCCTCCGGGGTTGTGATCCGAGACCGACAAGTCTCTTGCCAGTCGGCTCCAGCTTCCTTTATTCCTAAAAACATCATGTCCATCCTTTATGTTTCAATTTGAATGCGGATTCTGCCATCGACGGCGAAGGCTTTGTCGGCAAAGGCCATGATCGGATTCAGATCCATCTCCTCGATCATCGGCAAATCACCAAGCAGTTGTGAGACCCGTTGAATCAGTTCGATAACCGCTTGTTTGTCGATTCCTGCTTCTCCGCGAACACCATCGAGTAATGCCGCGGTCTTGATCCCCGCAAGCATCTCTTCGGCTTCGATACGGGTCACCGGAGCAACCTTGAAAATGACGTCCTTGAGAACTTCGACGTAGATACCACCGAGACCGAACATGACCAGGTGGCCCAGTTCTCGCTCGGCGCTGGCGCCGATAATCAGCTCACGGCCACCGGGGAGGAATTTCTGCACCAGGAAGCTTAAATCGCCATAATGGCCAAGGCGGCCCTGCATCTCCTCAACGGTGTTGCGTACCGCGGCGGCGTCCTTGAGGTTGATGGCGACCCCACCCATATCGCTTTTATGATCGATCTTGGCGCAGTCAACTTTGATCACCACTGGAAAACCGATTTCAGTCGCCGCTACGATTGCTTGCTCAGCATTGTCCACAACTTGCCAGGGTGCGACCGGAATCCCGTAGGCTTCGAAGATTCTGTAGACTTCGAAGGCCGAAAGAACTTCACGGCCTGCCTGCCGGGCCTGCTCGATAATTGCTCGGGCCTGGTCGGGATCGACGCCGTTGAAGATTTGCGGTTGCCCGATATCGCGTTGCTGGATACGGCCGTATTGCACCAGGGCGCCAAGGGCGCGGGCGGCATCGCCGGGGTTGGCATAGTAGGGCACCTCACCCTCTTTGAGGATTGCCATGGTCTTCTGGTAACGCTCCAGCTTCAGGTTGGTCATGAAGTTACAGACCAGCGGCTTACGACGTTGACGACTGATCGCGACTATTTCGCGAGCAACGTCGTCAGTGTCGGTGAAAGGCGCGGTGACGAAGTTGATGTAGATGCAGTCGATTTGATCATCATCCAGCAATACGTCGAGGGCGGCGCGGAACTGTGGGCCACCGGCTGTGGCGACCACATCGATGGGGTTCTCCAGAGCAGCCTGGGGGAATTGGGTCTCCTGCAACTTGGCTATCGACGCTTCGGAGAGTTTCGGCACTTCGAGATCGAAATCGATCAGCACATCGGTGGCGATAACCGCCGGACCGCCGGTGTTGGTAATGATGCCAACCCGGTTGCCGGTCGGGATCGGCTGGCTGGAAAAAGCCATCGCTGCGCGGACCATTTCGCCTTCATCATTGAAGGGCAGGACACCGATTTTTTCAAAAATCAGTTCGGTGGCGATATCGACCCCGGCCAGTGAACCGGTGTGGGACGAGGCCGCCTTGGCGCCTTCTTCCGTTCTGCCGGCTTTCATGGCCAGAACCGGTTTCTTTGCCACCACCTCGCGGGTCACCTCAAGAAACTCACGTGGCTTGTCGAAACCTTCAGTATAGAGAATGATCGCCTTGGTCCCCTCATCATCACCGTAATATTGGATTATTTCCGGGATTGACACATCGCAGGCATTGCCATTGGAGGCGTAGAGTCGCTGGCCGATGTCCAGATCGTCCAGTGCCTGCATGATCAATGCGCCGACGCCGCCGCTCAGGGCCACCACCGAGATGCTGCCCGGCTTGGGGAAAGTAAAGGTGAAGTTGCAGTAGGCATTCAGTTCCGGGTCGGAATTGATAATTCCCTGACAGTTGGGGCCGAACAGCCGGATACCGTATTTGCGGGCATTGGCCAGAAACTCTTCCTGTAGCCTGGCACCTTCATCGCCCATTTCACTAAAACCGGCAGAGTTGATGATGGCCGCCTTGATCCCTTTTTGACCACATTCTTCAATCGCCTGAGGGACGAACTGGCTGGGGATAATGATGTGTGCCAGATCGACCTCACCGGGGATGTCCGCCAGGGTCGGATAGGATTTAAGCCCGCATACTTCTGTGGCTTTTGCGTTGACGGGGTAGATCTCTCCCTTGTAGCCATAGGTCTGGAGGTTCCTGATAATAACGTTGCCTATGGAAAGCTCCTTGGTTGATGCGCCAACAAGGGCGACCGCTTTAGGCTTGAACAGGGCGTCTAACATCTTATCTTCTCTCCTCAAGTTGCTCGATAAAAGCTTCGACATTGGTTCGGGTCTGCTCGTCGGAAACACAACGCAGATCGTTGAGATCGCCGGAAATCACCAGGCTCGGGATGCCGGTTTCCTGCTCCAGTCGTTGCGGCATGCCGTAGCGACTGTTGGAATTGCAGGGGCAGGTCTTAGCATCGTGGTAGATGATGCCGTCGATATGGAATTTTTCCAGCATCTCTTTGATGTACTTTTCCTTGTAAGTGTCAGAGCGGACGATAAAGAGTCCAAGATAAGCTTTGGCCATACTGCGGATTGGATCATTGGCATCGAAGTCGGGGAAGATCCAGCTGCTGCAGTAGGTGGAAACCAGTACGTTTGCATGTAGTCCAGAGAAGAGTTCAGAGTGCTGACGCAGTCGACCCCAGACCGGCATCCCTTCCCAGTAGATGCGATGTTGCTCGCCATCAACAGCGCCGACTCCGTCGGTGATCCGTTGTTGCAGTTCACTGAGTAGTTGCTGATAGTAATCGACTGCCTGCGGGGTACCGCGCAAGACCACTGCGGGCCCCATATGGATGGTGCCGTCAAAGAAACTTAAAGGTGCCGGGGCTGCTGCTGCGGTTTCCAGAACCTGACGCCAGAGTTCGGTACATTCGCGGGAGAGTGCGACGATTTCGCTTAGTCGCTGCATATCCAGTTTCTGCCCGGCAACCTTTTCCAGAGTCGGAATCAGCGCTTCGATCTGCTGTGTGACGTCGTCGATCAGGATGTCGCTGACATCGGTGAAATTTTTCGGCGAGGTGATGCCGATACATGGAACATCCAGCTCTTTGGCATACCAGGAGAACCAGTCCTGGACGTCACGGCACTGGTTCGTGTTGTAGACCAAAACGTCAGGGCGGGGCGGGCCCTCAATGCCCGGGTAGGCCTTGGCAAGAGGCGAGACCCCTTTCAGATAAGCGCCGATGTCGGCGGTCAGGTAAGAGCAGATATCCGGAGAATAACCGATGGTGTTGGCTTCGGGGATCAGTTCAGTGGCCATGCGCGTGGCACCGAGCATGGCGGCGTGGTTTTCCGGAAAGTGTACGGCGAAGCCCATCGCTCTGAGCAATTCCGCCGGCCCGACGCTGGTGCACCAGGCGACTTTGCGGGTGTCCGATTTTGCCGCATCGTTCAGGTCGTAGAAGTAATCGGACATGATTTTCATCATCTGTCCGGTTGCTTCAATTTTCTTTCTTTGCGGTTGCTTCTCTTGAGCCATAATCTCTCCTCAAGCGTCTGTTCTCAGCCAATTTCTAAATTGAATAATGTACAAAGCAGTATAAAGCTTATGGTCCTCCAGTGGTTGCAGCATCCAGGGCGTAGAGGGCTGCGCCATGGGCCCCGGTAAGTTGCGGGAACTTCGGTATCAATACTGGACGACCGATCATCTCTTCGACCATCTCTACCAGGTAGGGGTTGTGGGCGACGACCCCGCCGCTTAATACCACTTTTTCAGTCAATGAGTCCATCTCCAGAACCCGCTGGATCATTGAGTAGAAGATGCCTTTGATGATGTCAGCGACCGGCTTGCCGTGCCTGATGTTCTCTAAAACTTCGGTGGCCGAGAAGACCGTACAGTAACTGCCAAGCTTGATCATTTCTGTTGCCTGGCTGGCCAAGGTGTTCATCTCGTCAAGGGGGATATCAAGGCGACTCGACATCTCCTCGAGAAAGGCTCCGGTTCCGGCAGCGCATTTGCGGTTCATTTTGAAGCTGTCGCGTTGTCCCTTGGCATTGAGCTTGATGATCTTGTTGTCCTGGCCGCCTATGTCAATGATGGTGATCGCTTCAGAAAAGTGATGGTAACAGCCTTTGGCATGACAGCCAATTTCGGTTTTGCTTTTATCAGTGATAAAGGCGACGTTGTTGCGGCCGTAACCAGTGGCGACTGCATCGACAATGTCACTCCGGTTGACGCCAGCCAGTGCCAGGGAGGTGTCCAGGCAGAACTCTGCGGTCGCGGCAAAATCGATCCCCGATTTCTTTGCTGCATGGCCGAGCAGCGCCCCGTGTCGGTCGATAACCGCCACCTTGGTGCGTGATGCTCCCATGTCAAGTCCGACATAGACCGGTTGTGCCATATCTGTTTCCTGTTAGCCGGACACGTCATGCCGTGCCCCTGCGGGTTAGCGAAACGTCGAAATTCTGCTAATAATGGGCAGCTTCTGCCTCAATCGTTCTAACCAGGTTAACCAGTCGGGGCCCGATGTCGTCTTCGAGCATGTGCTGGCGCAGCACAAACGATGGTGCCGCACAGTTAAAGGTCAAGAGCCGGGTACCTGCGATCGGCAGCATCGGCACACCAATGGCGTTGACGTCGCTGCGCCAGTCGCCAATGGACAGGCAAAAGCCACGTTCGTGATAATCACGCAAAGCCTGTTCGATACCAGCCTTATGCTTTGGCCAGTTGTCTGGGTCCCGTTGGCGGATGTTCTTCATCAGTTGTTCCCGCTCATTTTCGGGCAGGCCACAAAGCAGGGCTCGACCCATAGCGGTTGTGGCGATGGGAACCCGGGTGCCCGGTTCGCGACGTAAGGATACTGTGGCGTCAGTGCTGTGTCGGCCGTCGAGGTAGATCATGCCGAGGCGATCGCGGGTGCCGACCGAAACCACGGTGTGCGAATAGTCCGCCAGTTCCTGCATTATAGGGCGGGCAATCTTCAGCACATCCATGTTGGTGAGTAATGAGAAGCCGAGGGAGAGAACCCCCGTGCCGAGCTGGTATTTGCTCAGCTTTTCGTCATGATAGAGGTAACCCATGCGGGTAAGGGTATAAGTCAGGCGGGAAACGGTAGGTTTTGGCAGCCCGGTACGTTCAGCGATGTCCTGATTCCCCAGGTGCCGATCTCTGGGTCTGAAACAGCGCAGGACTTCCAGGCCACGAGCCAGGGCCGTCACAAATTGGCGGTCTTTGCTGTTTTCCTCCAGGGGATCAAGCCCATCCATTGCGATCAGCTCTGCTTTGCTGCCCCTGTTGTCCAATGCTGTATTGTCGTTCATAGGCTCTTTCTCCGGCTTTAATGTCTATCGAAAAGGTGCAGCAGTGTCAAGGAATAAAACAATGTTTCTTGAAAGTTGATTTCGCACTGCGAAATTTGATTGAGGCTAGATACTGTATCTTGTTGTCCTTAAATTGTTATTGCCGGATTTTTATTAAAAATAGTTGTTGTTTGTTGTCTTGTAATAACAATATGTTGTGAACTTCAAAAAAAACATTTTGTTTCTATCTGCAGAAAAATATTTACAAGGAGTGGGTTGTCGGATAAAATCCGTTAATAGCGAAATACGATTTCGCATTGCGAAATAGACGGTGACGGCTTGTGATGAATTGAACAGGCTGAAAGCTGTTGGGCCTGCATCAACAGGATGGCCTCTAGGGTGTTATAGTTATTACCGTTACTTACTAAAAAGAGGGTAAGCGAATGAAACCAATTACTACTGTAGGCGTTGTTGGCGCAGGAACTATGGGCTCTGCGATTGCTCAACACTTTATCATGAAGGGTCTGCCGGTCATTCTCGTTGACCAGAAGCAGGAGTTCCTGGATCGGGGGGTTGGCTATATACGTGAGTCCCTGGGCGAGGCATTAGAACGTCGGCTGATCGATCAGCAGGCCTTTGATCAGATCCTTGGTCGATTGCAATGCACCACCGAACAGGCAGAACTTGCCAAGGCTGACCTGGTGGTCGAGGCACGTTTCGAAAACCTTGAGGTCAAGAAGGGACTCTTCGCCGAGCTGGAGAAGGTGGTCGGCGCTGACTGTATTCTCGCCAGCAATACCTCCTCTTTCCTGATCAGTGAAATCGCCGCCGACCTGCAGACACCCGAGCGGGTCGTTGGTGTCCACTACTTCTTCCATGCGGCCAAGAATAAACTGGTCGAATTGATCCCCAGCAAAAAGTCGGCTCCTGAAATAGTCGCCGCGCTGGAAAACTTCTACGCTTTTTATGACAAGACCCCGATTGTGGTTAACGATGCTCCCGGTTTTGCTGTCAACCGTTTCTTTGTCCCCTGGTTGAACGAAGCGGGCCGACTTTATGAGGAAGGTTTCGGTAGTATTGCCTTTATCGACCAGGTCGCCTGTGATGTCTTCGGTGTCGGCATGGGACCTTTCGCTTTGATGAATGCGACCGCTGTGCCGATTACCATGCATGCTGCCAATGGGTTGGCTGGTGAGCTTGGCGCTTTCTACGCCCCGGCGAAGGTTATTTGTCAGCAGGTCGAAGCCAAGCAGGACTGGAACCTTGAAGATACTCAACACCTCAATAACGGTTCTGACCAGGCTGACGTTGTCACGCGCCGCCTGATTGGTGCCACCCTAGGGGTTGCTGCGCAAATGGTCGATGAAGGTGTAGTCGATGCAACCTCCGCTGATCTGGGTGCACGCTCCGGTTTGCGCTGGCCGATGGGTCCTTTTGAATTGCTCGAAAAGTTAGGCGCTGCGAAAGTCAAAGAGATGGTCGAGAGCGTCTTCACTGTTTGGGATCTGCCGCTGCCGGCATGTCTGGTCGATTCAGCCAAGGCTCAAAATTTGAATCTCAACTGGGTGACCACCGAGGTCATCGGCGAGGCCGGCTTTATTGTTTTCGATCTCCCTGACCGAATGAACCCTCTTGGTGAACAGGTGATGAGTCAGCTCGATCGTTGTGTTGAGGATCTCAATGCTCGCAGCGATATCAGTAAGATTTTCATTCACGGCAAGGGCAAGGCCTTTATCGCCGGCGCCGACATCAAATTTTTTGTCGATGCCATGGCCGCTGACGACCTGCCACGGATTCAGGCTTTTACTGAATTCGGACAGAAGGTGCTGAACAAGATCAGTGCATCGGACAAGACCACTTATGCTTATCTCGATGGGTTGACACTTGGTGGCGGGCTGGAACTCGCTCTGGCCTGCGATTATCGCATCGGCACGCGTAAGTCAGTGCTGGCCTTCCCGGAAACCGGTATAGGTATCTACCCAGGCCTCGGTGGTACTCAGCGTACCAGTCGTCTGATAGGCGTCGCCCGCACCAAGCAACTGGTCGCCAGTGGCCAGTTTATCAATGCCAAAAAGGCTTATGCTTTGGGTTTGGTAGACGCCGTCATCGATCCGGTTTTTGACTGGCGGGAACTGGCAGAAGTCTCCCTCGACAAAGCTCAGGCCGGTCGCGTTGAAGAGACCCCGGAAGAGCTTGAGTTCGCTGCCTTCGATGGCGATTTCAACCACCCACTTCTGGCCCGTGAAGGTTTTGAAAAACAGGCCAAAGGTATTACCTGCAAGGCACCGGTTGCGATGAAAGTTGCCATGAACCTGATCGACCAGGGCTCTGACCTGGATCTTCAGGACGGTCTGCAACTGGAGCTTGATAGCTTGACAGCCATCTTTGCTACTCAAGATGCCCGGACCGGGCTCGAAAGTATTCTCAGTGGACAGAGACCAAACTATATAGGTAAGTAGACAGTTTAGTTGTTTCCCTAATTTAGAGCACTAACGTTTAAGGAGTCATTATGAAAGCAAGCGTACAGGGGTTTCAGGATAAGCAGGCCGGTAGCGGCGCTCTTTTTGAGGATATCTACCTGCTCGAAGGGAAACGGACTCCTTTCGGTAAATACACCGGCAGCCTGTCAACGGTTTCGCCGACCGACCTGGGAATTTTCGCCAGTCGTGCAGCCATTGAGGCTTCTGGTGTGCCGGCCGGGGACATCGATCAGACCATCGTTGCCAATATCGGCCAGGCCAGCGCTGACAGCTTCTTTTTGCCACGCCACATCTCGCTTTACAGCGGTGCGCCGCTTGAAAGTACTGCGATGTTGACTCAGCGGATCTGCGGTTCCGGAGTCGAGTTGCTGGGACAGGCTGCAGAACAGATTGCCCTCGGTAAGGCCAACCTGGTGCTCGGTTGTGGAACCGACACTATGAGTCGATTCCCCCTTGCATCCTATGCTGCCCGCCAAGGCTTCCAGTTGGGACGACCCGAGTTTGTCGATGTGCTTTGGGAGGCCTTGAATGATACTGCTGCGGTGCCCATGGGTTGTACAGCCGATAACCTGGCCAAAGAATACTCTCTGACGCGGGAAGATGTTGATGCCTTCTCCATGCGCAGCCAGCAGCGCTATGCCGAAGCCCAGGCTGCTGGATTTTTCCAACAGGAAATCGCGTCAGTGGAGGCCAAAGGGGTGCTGGAAATGGCTGATTACAAGCCACGCAAGTATCGCCTGAACAGTCGTGAGGCGATCAGCGCCGATGAACATCCCCGCCAGGCCACCATGGAGCAACTGGCCAAGCTGCCCTTCGTCTTCACAAAAGAGGGCCCGACCACTGCCGGTAGTGCATCGGGTATCGTTGATGGCGCGGCCGCGCTGCTGGTTGCCTCGGGTGATTATGTTCGGGCCAATGGTTTGACGCCGCTGGGTAAAATCCGTGGCTTCGCTTCCTCTGGCGTGCGCCCTGATATTATGGGAATCGGGCCGGTTCCGGCGATCCGCCTGCTGCTTGCGCAGATGGGTCTCAGTCTTGGCGATATCGACCGCTTTGAGATTAATGAAGCCTTCTCGGCTCAGTGCCTGGCCGTTGCCAAGGCATTGGAGCTTGATCAGGACAAACTCAATATCAACGGTGGTGCGATCGCCATCGGCCATCCCCTGGGTGCGACCGGTGTGCGTTTAGCCCTGACCTGTCTGAAAACCCTGCAACGTGATAACAAGCAATTGGGAATTGCCTCAGCTTGTATCGGTGGTGGGCAAGGTATCGCCATGGTTCTGGAGGCTTGCTGATGGGCGCTGCGGATTCGAAGACCCGGAAGCGGGTGATTATTATTACCGGGGCCGGGCAGGGGATCGGTGCCGCTATCACTCGTCACTTTGCTGCCCAGGGGGCAAGCTTGGCTCTGGTTGATGTCAACGAAGAGCACTTGCGCCAACTGGCCAACAGCCTCGAAGGTTCTGGCTGTGAAGTTTTGCCGATCACCGCTGATGTTACCAGCAAAGAGCAGGTACAACAGCTGGTTGCACAGGTCATTGAAAAGTTTGGCTGCATTGATGTCCTGGTCAACAATGCCGGCATCATCCGTGACAATCTGATCAGCAACATCTCCGAGCAGGACTGGGATCAGGTTCTGGATGTCAATCTCAAGGGAGCCTTTCTCTGTTGTCAGGCGGTCTTTCCTACCTTGAAGACTCAAAAGGCAGGTAAAATTGTCAATATAGTTTCACGAGCCTGGCTTGGTAGTATCGGGCAGGCCAACTATACCGCCAGTAAGGGCGGGCTGGTCAGTCTGACCCGCTCACTGGCTCTGGAATTCGCCCGTTTTCAGATCAATGTCAACGCTGTGGCGCCTGGTGCTATCGATACACCAATGACCAGGAACATGACTGAAGAGGGACGTGCACGGTTGATTCGCATGCAGCCGACCGGCAAGATGGGCAAGGTCGAAGATATCGCTGCTGCGGTTGCCTTCCTGGCTTCAGACGACGCTGAATTTATCACCGGCCAGGTGTTGCATGTCGATGGCGGCAAAAGTTGCGGTT
>JAUWTX010000288.1 GCA_030614505.1 Desulfuromonadales bacterium | reverse complement strand
TGCCGGTAATCTGAAGAATCTCGATCAACCCAAAGGAATCAAGTTGATTGGGGTGCGTAGTGCTGCTGAGGCATTGGAATACTTGTTTAACTGATGTGGTGTGTGGCGTGTGGCGAGAAAAACCCAAGGCAACAGGTGCTTTAGTTTTGAAGTTGAATATCAAAGGATAGCTTCAATTTTAGATGTTTTTTCGCGCCACGCGCCACGCGCTTCTGAAACGAGGAACGAGCAATGACAGATCTGACCCATTTCGACGATGAGGGCAAGGCGATCATGGTGGATGTAGGCGACAAGGAAAGCACCCGCAGAGTTGCCGTGGCACGTGCTGACATGCAGATGCAACCGGAGACTCTTGCTCACATTCTTGATAACCGGATGAAAAAGGGCGACGTTTTCGCTGTGGCTCGTCTGGCTGGGATTATGGCGGCCAAGAAGACATCGGATCTGATTCCCCTCTGTCACCCTTTGCTGATTAACAGCATTACAGTGGAGTTTTCACCCGATTCTGGCAATGCCCGGGTGGAGATCGAAGCGACCGTCAAGGTCAACGGGCAGACCGGGGTGGAGATGGAAGCCTTAACGGCAGTCACGGTTGCTGCCCTGACCATCTATGACATGTGCAAAGCCGTGGACAAAAGTATGACATTCGGCAACGTTCGTCTGGTAGAAAAAATGGGCGGTCGTAGCGGACACTTCATAGCTCCCGAGGAGCCGGCTAAGTGAACCAGACACGCACATTCGTTATTCGTCAGACCTTTGTCGTGCCGATGGGACTTTTGATGGTTTTGATGGTCTCTTTGTTTGTGGTCTGTATTTCCCAGGGCCAGCCGCTTGCCAAGGTGATTATTCTGGCGCTTTTTATTCTGCCGATTGCAGCACTCTTTGTCGAAAGTGCTTTTCGTCGCGTGGTTATTGATCAGGATGGGATCACAGCGTTTCGACCCTTCCGTCAACGGCAGGTTCTTTTTGCTGATGTGACCAGTTTGGAGACGATTAAGGTGCGTAGCCGGGTATTCATTACGCTGATGGCTGGTGATGATGATTTTATTATTATTTCAAACTCTTATGGAGGTTTTCCTGCTTTGCTGGAGGCCCTGATTGCCGCAGTGCCCGAAGGAACTGTCACTGAAGAGACACAACAATTGGCAAAGCAGCCACCTCGCAGGCATGCGGACACCTTTACGGTGTGGTTTGCTGTGCTCGCCCTGATTTATGTCTTGATTGCCCAGTTCAGAGCTTGATCGGCATTTAAGTTGACTTGTCGCTCAATTTCATTTAATTTTGTGCCCGTTCAACTCTGAGGAGTTTTTTATGAAAAAAGCCAAGTTGGAGGAGTTTCGACAACTTCTTCAGGAACAGATGGATCAGTTGCTGCGCGAGGCCGACAAGACGGTTTCCGAAATGACTGATGAAAAGACCAATTTTCCTGATCCGACAGACCGGGCATCGCTGGAGTCTGAGCGCAATTTTGAATTGCGCATCCGTGATCGTGAACGCAAGTTGATTTCCAAGATTCGTGAGGCACTTGACCGCATCGAGTCTGGTGAATTCGGTGAGTGCGAAGATTGTGGTGACCAGATCAGCGTAGCACGTTTGAAAGCGCGTCCGGTAACCACCTTGTGCATCGAGTGCAAGACCGAGCAGGAGCGACAGGAGAAAATCGGTTGATCTGATTCGGTCTTCGCTGGCAGTCAGGAGAAGGTCATGCCGAGCGAACAATCTGATCCTCTCAACGATAACTCAGAATCGGTGCAACGTCTCTCCGATACTGATCTGTCATCAACACCACCCCGCTTATCCCTCAAGGCCGGCTTGGCAGTTTTTCTGCCTGTCGGTTTTTTGCTTTTTCTGCTGAGCCGTTTTGCTTACCTGTTGACTCATACCCTTGTTGAACTCTCCAGTGTTGTCCTGTTAACGGCAGTCTTTCTGATCGGCTGGAATACCAGGCATCTGGTTCGCAGTCAGTTCTTTACAATTCTGGCTGTCGGCTTTCTTGTTACCGGGTTGGTTGATCTGTTGCATACACTTACCTATAAGGGGATGCAGATTGTCCCTGTCAGCAGCGCCGATACGGCAACCCAGCTATGGTTGATCGCCAGAACGATTGGGGTTTTTTCCTTTCTCTTTGCAATCTTCAGTCTGGGGCGCAAGGAACTCTGTTCCGACAAAAGATGGCTGCTCGGGTTCCTGCTTAGCGGGGCTATTCTCACGAGCCTTGTGTGGCCTCTTGATGTTTTTCCGACCTGTTTTGTCGAAGGGGCAGGTCTGACGCCCTTCAAGGTGAATTATGAATACGCCATCATCGGCCTGCTCTGTCTGGCCGCCTGTTCACTCTGGTTCCACAATAGATATCTGAACCGGCATCTCATGGTGCTATTGCTTCTCGCTATCGGTATGAGTGTCATGTCGGAACTGATGTTCACCCTCTATGCGGACGTCTATGGCTTCATGAATTTCCTCGGCCACTATTTCAAGCTGGGCAGTGTCATGCTAGTTTACTATGCCCTGGTTGAGGGGACTCTACGCTCTCCTTTCGCCACTCTGTTCATGGATATGACTCAGTCATACGAAGAACTGAATCTGGAGTTGCAAAAGCGTGTGATTGCCGAGCAACAGAAAGAGATTGCTCATCGGGAGGTCTCGCTACTCTACCGAATGTCACGTGCCATGCACAGGACTCTCAATC
>JAUWTX010000209.1 GCA_030614505.1 Desulfuromonadales bacterium | reverse complement strand
CTGTCTCATCTATTTGCCTCTCGCAGCCTGTCGGGCAATCAATGAGCTGGCTGCAAATTCGCCTGTTTGGCCCATATTTCAGCTCATTTTCGACCAATAGCTACGGCTATTACTCTCAAATGAACCAAAATCTGGTCTCAAACATCCAAATTTTCGCTTCAGCCCTGATAGTCCGACGGGCTGCTAGGTTGAGATGTTTGGTTTCAGTGTTGTAGCAGTTTGCTGAAACCAGCTTTTTTCCAGACAGCGACGTAAACGGGTACGAGCCCGATGGAGTATGACCCATAGGTTAGACGGACTCAGGGAAAATTCCTTACAAATTTCTTCTGTAGTCATCCCGTCAATTTCACGAACCACAAAAATTGCTGACAATGACTCGGGTAACTGGCAGATACAATGTCTCAGGGCTTCCCTGAGTTGACTGTTTTGCATCAGCGCCTCGGGGTTTCGCCCCCATTCCGCAGGAGCTCGTTCCGGTTTCCAGTGTCCCATTTTCTCGCCAGTCGTCATAAAATCTTCTACCAGATTGTCTGTCTCCATTCCGTCAGGCAAATCAACCTGGCGCCAGTTGCGGCGAAAATGGTCGATGATCTTGCGCTTGAGGATCGCGACCAGCCAGGTGCTTTCAGAGCTTTTACCAGCAAACGAATCCCGTGCCTGCCAAGCAGCCAGCAGAGTTTCCTGAACCAGGTCCTCGGCCAAGTCCGGTTTGCCGACGCGCACCAGTGCCATGCGATAGAGCATGTCACCATGGTTTTCCAGCCATTCTAGAGGGTTTTGCATTCTTTCCTCGGTTCCACAGGGTATGTGGAGCGGATGGCCAGTCTCAGGCATTACCAAGATCGTCTTTCATCAAGCAAACAAGCCCATATGGCCGCCAAGAGTGCCTTAACTGACAGTGGATCCTATATTTAATAGTGGACACTCATGATGACTAGAGTCAAGTAGATAACGGTGGTTGGGCTTTTTGCTGAGTACAAAAGCTCCCGAAAGGTCTTGTTGCCTGAACAGGTTTTGTAAATCACGATTGCCAGGATGGATTAATCGCACGTCTCAGGTGTAAATCTTCATGAACTGTCAGCTAGCAGCCTGTCGGGCAATCAATGAGCTGGCTGCAAATTCGTCTGATTGGTCCATATTTCAGCTCCTTTTCGACCAATAGCTACGGCTATTACTCTCAAATGAGCCAAAATCTGGCCTCAAACATTCAAATTTTCGCTTCAGCCCTGATTGTCCGACAAGCAGCTAGGGCCTGAACTACTACATTTCACTTGCTCCTCTGTACATCAACCGGAAAAACCACCAGGTGGCGTACATCAGAATGAATGCCAATCTTCTCTCCCGGCAAGTGATCACAATGGCTCGGAACCAACGCCTGAACCTTGTCACCACTTCTCAGCAGCAAAGTATAAAGGATGTTTGCGCCGCGGAAATTACGTCGGAGAACCTCTGCTTTGACCGGGCTATGATCATCGTGAATAATATCTTCCGGTCGGATCAAAAGTTGTACTGCTGTGTCTGAGGGCATCGCAGCAACCATGACGCCATCGAGCAGGCCAAGGCCGGTTTCTACCTGACTGTTGTCGCGAACAACTCCATTGATTAAAGTCCCTTCGCCTACAAATTCAGCAATACGGGGGCTGACAGGTTGGTGATAGAGATTGTGGGCGCTGTCCCATTGCAGGATTTCGCCGTTGTACATGACGCCGATACGGTCGGCAACAGCAAAGGCTTCGTGTTGATTGTGGGTGACGAAGAGTGCTGTTGTGCCGTATTCCTTGAGGATGTCACGTACTTCCATAGAGAGGCGTTCTCTTAAGGTGACATCCAGGTTGGAAAAAGGTTCGTCCATCAGCAGAAGCTGTGGCTTTGGGGCCAGAGCGCGGGCCAGTGCCACGCGTTGTTGTTGGCCACCCGAAATTTCGTGAGGGTATTTGTCGTGTTCGCTATGGAGTCCGACCAGTTCAAGTGCTTCGTTGACCCGACGAATCAGCATTGCCTTCTCCATGCCCTTCAAACCGAAGGCAATATTATCGAAGATCGTCAGGTGTGGAAAGAGAGCGTAATCCTGAAACACCATGCCGATCTTGCGTTTGGCCGGTGGCAGCTGATAACCGTTTCTGCCGACACATTCACCGTTCAGGAAAATTTCACCTTCCAGTAGTTGTTCAAAGCCGGCGATAGTCCTTAATACAGTGGTCTTACCACAACCGCTGGCGCCGAGCAGACAGCCGATTTCACCACTTTGGAGAGTCAATGAAAGATCTTTGACGACCAGCTGACGCCCATAGGCCTGGGTAATCTGTTTCAGCTCAAGAACAATGTTTTTTTCGTCAGTCATTGTAGACTCCGCAATATGAACACATAAAAACTGGCCACCAACCTCTATCACTTGTCTGTTTCCCGCATCAGTAAAACGATCGGTATCAAGCCGCTCAAAAGCAGGGTCAGGGCCGGTAGTGCCGCCCGTTCCCATTCTCCTTCAGATGTCAGCTCGAAAATTTTCACCGCCAGAGTGTCCCAACCGAAAGGGCGGGTCATCAGGGTGATCGGCATTTCCTTCATGACATCAACAAAAGCCAATGTCAGTGCTGTAAAAATGCCACCGCGCAACATCGGTAAATGCACCCTTGCAAGCAATTTTATGCCGCGTAACCCCATGAGTCGAGAAGCCTCATCAATGTTGGTTGTGACGCGGTGCATGGAGCTGTCGATCGATTTGAAGCCAGCTGCCATAAAGCGGATTGTGTAAGCCACAATCATGATCAGAACCGTCCCTTGCAATAGTTGCGGGATATCTATGCCGAACAGGCTGTGTGCAAGGTCAATCATGAAATTGTCGAACCAGGCAAGAGGAATGAAGATACCGACGGCCAGTACTGTTCCAGGCAAGGCATAGCCGAGTGTGGCGATACGGATTAGACCATGGGTCAAATGATCGCCATGACGTCGTCCTGCATAAGCAAGTAGCAGGGCCACTGTGGTGATTATGACTGCGGCAATCAGGCCAAGAAGGAGTGAATGGCCGAGCAGGCCAAAGTAACGGCTGTCAAATTCCTCATGGAAAACTTCGAGCGACCATCTGAAAAGTTGCAGAGTTGGCAATAAGAAAGCAATAGACAGAATCAGCGAACAATAACCTGTTGCCAGCCAACGGCGTGAACCTGACAGTTGAATTCGCTCTGCTTGCGGTGCCAGTCGACTCTGGGCGAACCGCATCCGTTTGCGCAGCCGCTGTTCCAGAGCTACCAGAAGAAAGACCATGGCTACCAGCAAGGATGCCAGTTGTGCAGCAGCAGGTAATGAGAAGAACCCGAACCAGGTTTTGTAGATAGCGGTTGTAAAGGTGTCGTAATTGAAGATGGAGACAGCGCCGAAATCTGCTAAAGCCTCCATCATGACCAGAGTGACTCCACCGGCAATCCAGGGCCTGGCCATCGGCAGGACAACCCTGAAAAAACCTCCAACGGGCGTGCATCCTAAACTCTCTGCTGCTTCTAGAGCGCGTTTGCCCTGGGTTCGAAACGCGTTACGAGTCAGCAGATAAACAGAGGGGAAAAGTGCCAGTGACATGACCAGAATCACACCACCGGCAGAGCGCATATCCGGGAACCAGACGCTGCGACCAAACCAGGCTCGCAATTGTGTCTGTACTGGTCCTGAAAAGTCAAAAATGCCGAGTGATACAAAAGCCAGTACATAGGTTGGCATGGCCAGCGGTAGCAACAGTGACCAGGAGAAGTGTTTGCGGCCAGGGAACTCGCATGCACCGGTCAGCCAGGCTAAGCTGACGCCGAGCAAAAGGGTGCCTGTTGAAACACCGACAACCAGAGTCAAGGTGTTGAGTAACAGGCGGCTCAATAAGGTTTCCCGCAGGTGCCGCCAGATATCCCACGCCGGTTCGAGCCAGGCAAAGGCAAGAGTTGATAGAGGGATGAGAACCAGAAGTGCGATGATCAGTGTAAAACACTGCCAGCCACTGGGGCGTGCAATTAAATAACTGAAGCCTCGTGACGAGGCTTCAGTTATTGTGTTCTCAGATTGTTGCATCAGCGACAGGAGACCTAACGATAATCGGCGCGATCCATAAGTCGGATGGCCGCGTTTTGAAGTTGTCCAGCAATCTCCAGATTCTGCTTGCTTGCTTTGAAACCACCCCAGGCGGCAACCTCAGGATGCGTTGTTACGTTCTGGTTGACTGGGTATTCCATGTTGACATCGGCAAAGAGGTTCTGGGCTTCTTCCGAAGAGAGCCATTCCAGAAACTTGATAGCGGCTTCTGGGTGCTTGGCATAGCGGGTAACTCCGGCACCGGAGATGTTGACGTGGACACCGGTGCTTTTCTGGTTAGGCCAGAAGAGGGCCAACTGCAGGTCCGGGTTCTTCTTCAACAGGCGGCCAAAGTAATAGGTGTTGACGATACCTACGTCACCCTGCCCCGCAAGGATGGCTTCCATCACCTTGGTGTCGTTGGAAAAAGGT
>JAUWTX010000014.1 GCA_030614505.1 Desulfuromonadales bacterium | reverse complement strand
CGATCTCACAAGTAATCGGGCGGATGGTATTCATGTCGCGGCCGTCGATACGGATGCGATCTTTGGCCACCATATGGCGTACAACGCGCTTCTCGAGTGAGCCGAGGATGGCGCTGATCTCGTCTTCGCGGCCTTCAAACTCTTCAGCCAGCTGCTCCTTGACTGCAGCACGGTTGTCAGCCAGGGCGGCATAGCGTTCCTGCTTGGTCTGAATCTTGACAGCTTCCACGACCTTGGCTTCTGCCAGTTCAGTGACCTTGGCTTCCAACTCGGCATCAGTTTCGGCAACAACGAACTCGCGTTTCTCAAGGCCAACCAGCTTGGCCAGCTCAAGCTGCGCAGCGATCAAAGGCTGCAGCGACTCGTGACCGAAGAAGATAGCATCAAGCATCTCTGGTTCGGAAAGGAAGTCAGATTCGCCTTCAACCATCATCACCGCATCTTTTGAGCCGGAGACGATGATTTCAACATCACTCAACTCCTGCTGCTCGAGAGTCGGGTTAGCAATCAGCTTGCCTTCTACTCTGCCAACACGAACGGCAGCAATCGGCCCTTCGAAGGGAATATTGGAGATGGCAACGGAGGCTGAAGCAGCAACCATAGCAAGCGTGTCCGGATCGTTGACCATGTCCGCCGAGATAACGGTCGGCATAATCTGGGTTTCGAACATGTAGCCCTTGGGAAAGAGCGGGCGCATCGGACGGTCAATCAACCGGCAGATCAGCGTCTCACGCTCAGTGGTGCCTCGCTCAGGACGGAAGAAAGAACCAGGAATCTTGCCACCGGCATAGAATTTTTCCTGGTAGTTGACGGTCAGGGGGAAGAAGTCCTGCCCTGCACGCATTTTTGTGGCGGAGACGACGGTACAGAGAATCTTGGTCTCGCCATAAGTTACGACGACAGCGCCGTCAGCCTGACGGGCCATTTTGCCCGTTTCCATAGTCAATGGTTGACCGTTGAACTCGATTTCGACTTTTTGATAAGCCATGTTTTCCTCTTTCTGACCGGCATGTCCGGCCATCTGTAAATTACTGCTTCCTAAAATGGCAGAGGAGGATGGCCTGAGAGAGATTCTGATGCGAAAGACTGCTCAGAACCTCTCTCCGGACAACCTCCCGGCCACGACACTTACAAACAAAAGGCAGCAGGCTCTCGGTAAAGAGGAGCTTGCTGCCGGGGTTTAACGGCGAATACCCAGCTCTTTAATCACCGTGCTATAACGTTCGACGCTCTTGCTCTTGAGATAATCGAGCAACCGACGACGTTGGCCGACGATCTTGAGCAGACCACGACGAGAGTGGTGATCTTTCTTGTGGGTACGGAAATGATCCGTCAGATATGTGATTCGCTCCGATAGAAGTGCAATCTGAACTTCAGGCGAACCCGTGTCACCATCATGGGTTTTGAACTTCTCAATGATTTCCTGTTTACGTTCTGTGGCCAGCAAGGCGCCACCTCCTTGATCTTTGTCTATGAGTTATTGTTATTTTCGGCAGTTAGCTACCCTAAAGAAGCATTATCTACCACAAAATCCCGATGGAGTAAAGCATTTATCCATCATCTTCAACCAGCGGAAAAACCTTTATAACTTCAAAGTCTCCGGGTCTTTTACCATGACCGCCCGGAGCAAAACGGGCGACCGCAACCAAGGCACCTGCAGAGAGGAAACGAACCTGGTCACCGGCGGCAAGTCCGGAGACATCAAGATCTGCCATATTGGGCGCTACGCCATCTTGCAAACGCTCCAGAACAGGGCCGGAAACAGCTAAGGCAGGCCAGTCAATCAAGGCCTCGGCAGGCGACAAAAGAGGCAAAGGTTTGCCCTGATCCACCAATTCCTGCAATTCCTTCAGTGTGTAGCTCACCGTTTCATCAAATTGACCGCAAGACAATCGGCGTAAAGCTGTCATATGAGCGCCGCAGTCCAGCTTTTGCCCGAGATCATGACAAAGGGTCCGTATATAGGTCCCTTTGCTGCAACGCACCGTGAAGGTTACATAGGGCGGGGCAAAATCGTCTATCACCAGACTATCAATGTGCACCGGACGGAGCTGGCGTTCCACCACGATCCCCTGACGGGCCAACTGGTAAAGCGGCTTGCCGTCCTTTTTTAGAGCGGAGTACATCGGCGGAAGTTGTTCGATCTCACCGAGAAAACCAGCAACGGCTTCATCAAAGGCTGCACGATCAACATGCTGCCAGTCCTTCTCTTCCTGAATCTGACCTTCAGAGTCCTGGCTGTCGGTGGTCACTCCCAACTGCAGAGTCGCCCGGTAGGTCTTGTCGCCGGCCATAATGTACTCGACCAGGCGCGTCTCCCAACCGACAGCAACCGGCAAAACTCCGGTCGCCAGAGGATCCAGTGTGCCAGCATGCCCTACCCGACGAATCTTACTCCAGCGACGCACCTGACGCACTATATCGAAGGAGGTCACCCCCTGGGGTTTATCGACAATCAGGACACCGTTCATTGGCCGGGCAATAGCTCTGTGACGCGATTATAGACCCACTTCTGGACACTCTCCAGAGAACCTTCAACCTCGGCACCTGCTGCATTGTGATGACCACCGCCGTTCATGCCCCTCGCCAACGCACCGACGTCTATATTACCCTTGGAACGAAAACCAACCTTGAAGTTGTCTTTCGTGAGCTGTCGGAAAAAGATTGCCACTTCGACACCACGTATCGAACGTGGATAGTTGATAAAACGATCTGTATGCTCTTCGTCCGCTCCGGCACTTTTGTACATATCCAGAGTTACTGCAATCGAAGCATACAAGCCGCAGGCTGAAATCCGTAAGGTGGGCAGAGATAATGCCAGCAGACGCAGGCGATCCAGGTCCTGGCTTTCATAGAGACCAGACGCAATCGACCATGGATCAACGCCAAGACCAACCATCTCACCTGCCACCTGAAACGCCTCGGGATTGGCATTGGAGTAACGAAAAGAACCTGTGTCGGAGAGTATAGCCGTATAAATACAAGTGGCAACGTCTCTCGAAATGTCATGTCCTGCGGCCTGCAACAGGCGATATATCAGGACACCGGTTGCGCAAGCTTCAATATCGACGTAATAGAGGTCGCCGAAGTCTTCGGAATACGGGTGGTGGTCTATGTTAACAAGGGTCCGACAGCGTTCCCGAATCCAGCTCCCGGCACGTCGCAACTCCCCGGCATCAAGAACAAAACAGGCATCAAAGGTTTGCGATTCATCAAGCTCGTTGACGACTGTATCAAATCCAGGCAGGAACGCGTACTCCAGCGGAGCACGGTCACGATTGTAGGCGACGACATCCTTGCCCATTTCTCGCAACATATTCACCAGAGCCAGGGTCGAGCCGATCGCATCGCCGTCGGGGCTCTCGTGAGAGGCGACCATAATCGACTGACTCCGATCAATAACTTGCAGGACCTGTTCAATCATCTTGATGTTTGTCTGTTTTGACTTCGTTGAGAAGTCTTTCGATGTTCTGACCGTAGTCAAAGGACGCATCATATATGAAGAGAATTTCAGGAATAAAGCGCAGACGCAACATACGACCAAGTTGCTTGCGAATGTATGAAGAGCAACTGTCCAGGCCGGCCTTCGTCTGGCTGCGACCGTCCTGCCCGTCCATCCCGCTCTGACTACCCATCCCGCCCTGACTACCCATCAAGGTGTAATAGATTCGTGCCTGGCGAAGATCGGAAGTAACATCAACCGACGTAATGGTGACAAAACCGATGCGAGGATCTTTGAGACCCTTGATCCGCATGCTTGATAGTTCTTTATGGATGGTCTCTGCCACCCTTTGTGCACGTTGCGATGACACGTTTGGACATACCTGCTTTTCAGTAGTGAATAAATTCAGTGTTGACGTTAATCAGGTCGATTTCACCGGACGCTAAGATTTCATCTTCTATACGGGAAAGAATTGGAGCAATCACTCGTTCCGTGGAACTGACAACAGCAAAGCCAAGCAGCGTCCTTTGCCAGAGATCCTGATGTCCCACCTCAGAGCAACTGGCAGGGAAGCGATTACGGCAGCGAGCCAGAAGTTTCTGAATCACCCCGCGTTTCTGCTTGAGGTTCTGCGGTCCATGCAGACGCAGATCCAACTGCAGCACACCGATAACCATACAAAAACTTCATCCCAGGAGTTTTCAGGTGAACCCGGGCCCCAGATGAACCCTGACTCCGGGCTCCAGATAAATCCTGCTAAAGGGTTGTCTTGGTTTTCTTGAGCAAGTAAGCCTCAATAACATCGCCGGGTTTGACGTCGTTGTAATTTTCCAGACCAATACCGCATTCGTAATTATTGCTGACCTCTTTGACATCATCCTTGAAGCGCCGCAGAGAAGTAAGCTTGCCGGTCCAGATGACGATATCGTCACGTAACAGGCGCGCATGAGCGTTACGCAGTATTTTGCCTGTCGATACATAACAACCGGCAATGGTTCCAACTTTGGAGACGTTGAACGCCTCACGGACTTCAGCGCGGCCAAGAGACTCTTCCTTAATCGTCGGCTCAAGCAGACCTTCCATGGCATCCCTGATGTCATTAACCGCATCGTAGATAACGCTATAGAGGCGGATATCGACACCTTCAAGCTCGGCGAAACGGGAGGCTTGAGGAGTTGGTCGCACGTTGAATCCGAGCACAATAGCATCGGAGGCTGATGCCAGGCTGATGTCAGTCTCACTGACACCACCGACACCGGAATGAATCACGATCAGGCGGCAGGCGTCGGTTGAGAGCTTTGTCAGGGTGCCGGAAACGGCCTCGGCAGAACCTTGAACGTCAGCCTTGACAATAATCTTGAGCTCCTTGACATCCCCCTCCTGGATGCGTGCATAGAGTTCATCCAGAGAGAGTTTGCTGCTTTTAGCCAGCTCTGCCTCACGCATCTTATGATGACGATGCTGGGCAACTTCCTTGGCAACTTTCTCGCTTTCAACGCAATGGAAAGATTCGCCCGCGTCAGGCACACCAGTCAGGCCGGTAACCTCGACAGGGAAAGACGGGCCGGCTTCCTGAATCGCAATGCCATGATCGTCGGCCATAGATCTGACGCGACCATAGTGAAGACCGGCAACGATAGGATCACCAAGTTTCAGAGTGCCCTTCTGGACCAGCACGGTAGTAACAGGGCCACGTCCTTTATCGAGACGAGCCTCGATTACCGTTCCCTGGGCTCGTTTATCCGGAGTGGCCTTCAGTTCGAGGACTTCGGCCTGTAGCAGGATCATCTCCAGCAATTTATCAATGTTGGTTTTTTCCTTGGCAGAGACATTGACGTAGATGGTCTCGCCCCCCCAGCTTTCCGGGAGGAGTTCCAACTCTGAAAGTTCCTGCATGACCTTATCCGGGTTGGCCCCTGGCTTGTCGATTTTATTAACAGCGACAATGATCGGCACGCCGGCGGCTTTGGAGTGGTTGATCGCCTCCTTGGTTTGAGGCATGGCGCCGTCATCAGCGGCAACAACCAGGACCACGATATCGGTTACATCGGCACCACGGGCACGCATCGCCGTAAAGGCTTCGTGGCCAGGTGTGTCGAGGAAAGTCATCTTGTTACCATCAAGCTCGACATTGTAGGCACCGATATGCTGGGTAATACCACCCGCCTCACCCTCGGTGACGTTCGCCTCACGGATCGCATCAAGGAGACTTGTTTTACCATGGTCGACGTGACCCATAATGGTGATAACAGGCGGCCTGTGTACCTGGTTTTCGTCATCATCCTCTTTAACATCAAGATTCGAATGCGAGAGGATTGTATCCTCATCGAAGGCCACGTTCTCAACTTCATAACCGAACTCAGAGGACAGAATGGCAGCCGACTCATAATCAAGGGGATGGTTGATTGTCACCATCTGTCCCTGGCTCATTAATTCTTTAATCAGATCGTTGGCCTTGACTCCCATCCTTTTGGCCAACTCGCCGATCGTAATAACGTCGGTGATGCGGATTTTCCGCTTGATCGCCTTCGATTGAGTAATTTCTGTCTTCTTGCCGGGACGTTGTACTTTTTTACCCTTGCGGTAACGCTCATTGCGATCCGGCTCGTAAACTTCTCTGCGACTCTTGCGCCGTTGGCCATTGGCCTCAGGACGGGCGTTGGTATCGCGACCCTTCTTTTTCTTTTTAGTCGAACGACCCTCTTTTTCTGAAGGTAGATCCTGCGGTGGCATCATCGGTGCGCCCGCGCCGGGAGCACCTGGTGCAGCAGGGCGACTCGGACGATCCGGACGCTTGCGATCTGCAGGCACAGGCCTTTTAGCTTTCTCGGCAGCAGATGGCTGACGGCGTGGCCTCGCGACAGGAGTCGGCAGTTCAACACGGCCAAGAATCTTGGCACGGGTAACCGACTCTTTTTTTACTTTCTTCTTCGCAGGAGCAGCCTTTTCAACAGGGGCTTCTGTCTCTGCAGCTTCTGTAGCTTCAGCTGATTCCTGAGGCTCTTCAACGCTTTCAGCGGACTCTTCCTTGACCGGTTCAGTTTCTGAAGCCGACGCTTCCTCTGCAACCGTTGCTTCCTGCGCAGCCACTTCTTCAGTCACAGGCGCAGCCTCATCAAGGACTACCGGTTTCTCATCAGGTACCGGTTCCTCTTTGACGACAGTCTTGCGGCGACGGCGAATCAGGCCAGAGCCGAGACGCTCATCCTTGACTTCGACTTCAACCTTCCCTTCAGCCTGTGCGCTATCAGCCTGGCTGGACTGGCTTGTCTCGAACTTGAGTGCGACCTCTTCTTCCAGCGCACTCATATGGTTCTTAACTTCAATACCGGCCTGGTTCAGCTTGTCAACAAGATCCTTGTTATCCAAACCCAACTTGGTCGCCAATTCATAAACACGAATTTTAGCCATCAACTTTCCCCTGAAATATCCTGATACCGGAGCAGATCATCAAGAAATGCATCCGCCAGCTTTCCATCGGGCAAACCAACAACACTTCTTTCCGCACGCCCGAGAATGCGGCCAAGTTCTGCTTTGTTAAATAATTTTGTCGTCACTATCTTCTGATACTCAGCCTTACGTCTGACCTTTTCACCAATCTGCGGCGATATATCCCTGGCCAGAACGATGACAGCTAATAAACCTTTTCGATTCAAGGCATCCAACACAGCATTACTACCGGCCACGAATTTTGCCGACTTGCGCGCCATACCAAGCAGGCTGGCCAGATGCGCAAGGAGTATCTGTGCTATGCCTTCAACAAGTTGCGCCCCGGTAACCGGCTGGCAGACTTGTCGAAATGTCCTGTCAAACTGTTTCTTGCTTACCGCTGCTTCGATACAGTCACGATTGTTGCAAAGGTACGCTCCGCGGCCGGGCAAACGCCCTTTTAAATCAGCCAGGATCTCACCGTCCGGTGAGCAGACAAAACGCATCAACTGGGCCTTGTCCTTAACCTGACGGCAACCCAGGCAGGTGCGCTGTGGTTGCCTGCGAGCCTGTACCACCTCTACTCCTCCGTGTTCTCACCAGCTTCACTGGCCCCAGCGGCCTCAGCGGCCTCAGCGGCCTCAGCGGCCTCCGTGCCGGCCAATTCCGTCAATTCCACTATTCTGGCTTCAAAGGCGCGTAACACCGTAACGCGTTTTTCCCCTTCTTCCATGCCTGAAATCTCCTCGACTGATTCTGCCGACTTGATCACTGCGATGGCATCCTTGGCAGTCATTGTGCCGAAAACGTCTGTAGCAACCTCCGTCTCTGCAGACTCATCGTCGCTGCTGCTACCACCGGTCAACTCATCGAGTTCAGCTTCGGCAGCTCGTGTCTCACTAACGATGTCGATTTTCCAACCGGTCAACTTGGCGGCCAGACGAACATTCTGACCCTTTTTACCGATGGCAAGGGAAAGCTGGTCATCAGGAACGATGATTTCCAGAGATTCCTCTTCGTTGTCAACATAGACCCTGGTGACTTCCGCCGGCGACAGTGCAGAACAGGCAAAGCGGGCAATATCAGGTGTCCAGTTGATAATGTCGATCTTCTCACCACGTAATTCGGAGACCACATTCTGGACACGAGCGCCACGCATACCAACGCAGGCACCAATCGGATCAACATCGGGATCATTGGAGACCACAGCAATCTTGGCCCGGCTGCCCGGCTCACGGGAGACGGCCTTAATTTCGACAAGGGCCTCGGCAACTTCCGGCACTTCCATTTTAAACAGTTCAATCAACAGTCCAGGGTGGGTCCTGGAGAGAATAATTTGCGGTCCTTTGGTCGCCATACGAACATCTGAGATATAGGCACGTACGCGATCTCCCTGACGATAGTTTTCACGGGGAACCTGCTCACGATGAGGCAGCAGCGCCTCGGTGCGACCAAGGTCAACAATCAGATCACCACGCTCGTAACGACGAACGATGCCGTTTACAAGTTCACCGACCCGATCCTTGAATTCATCAAAGATCCCCTCGCGCTCAGCTTCACGGACCTTCTGTATGATCACCTGTTTGGCGGTCTGCGCGGCGATGCGACTGAAACTGCTCGCATCCATCTTCATACCGAGTGAGTCGCCGATTTCAACCTCAGGGTCAATTTCAAGCGCTTCAGAAATATCGATTTCCTGGTAGGAGTTCTCCACCTCATTAACAACAGTGACAAACTCAAAGATCTCTACTTCGCCAAGTTCATCATTGAATTGAGCCTCGAGGTCACGGGTATTGCGATATTTTTTGTTTGCAGCCGAAAGAACCGCAGCTTCCAAAGCTTCAACCAAAACAGTACGGTTAATTCCCTTATCTTTGACCACCTGGTCGATAATGTGATTCAGGTTGATATTCATCCCTTCCCCCTGCATACACTCACCCTTTGAGGTGGTGAATACTGTTGAAGTCTTTATTTGTTAAAGATGAAACGTTAAAAGTTCAAGTTTGCGAATAAGTTAAAAATCATCTTCCAGGTTTGCTTTCTCAATGCCATCCAGAGGAATAATCGCCAGACCACCGTGCTTGTCATTCAGCTCCAATCGAACCTGTTCATCCTCCAGACCGAGCAAAGTACCGACAAAAGTTTTGCGAGTATGACCTCGCTGGTCAGGATCAAGCAGAGAGAAGGTTTTTAGTCTGATTTTCTGACCGGCAAAACGTTCAAAATCGGCCGGCTTTTTCAGTGGCCGGTCCAACCCGGGTGATGAAACCTCTAGCCGGTAGGAGGACTTGATCAGGTCCTCGATTTCAAGGATTGCACCGACTTCTCGACTCACTGCGGCACAATCGTCAAGAACGACACCGCCTGGCTTGTCGATGAAGATGCGCAAGGCCCACTGGCTACCCTCTGGTTTAAACTGAAGATCGACCAGTTCAAAACCGAAATCATCGAGGATCGGTATCACCAGCATCTCAATCTGTGTCAGAATTTGATCTCGCATCACTTTTTCCAAAATAAAAAAAGCGAGCCGAATGGCTCACTTTTCATATGAAAAGTTAATTGTGTGTTTTTTATCAAAGCTCCCCGGATAATGCAAGCAAAAAGTCACCCCGAAGCCTTCTCACTCCGAGCTTTTCTCACCCCGTACTCTTTTCATCCTGGTCTCCTCTCACCCTGGGGTCCCTTCTCAAGAGTGTCATGCTCTCGATATGCCAGGTTTGCGGAAAGAGGTCAAAAGGCTGACTCGATACAACTTCATAGCCATCATGAACAAGAGGGACCAGATCGCGGACGAGAGTAGCCGGATCGCAGGAAACATAGAGAATCCGTTCTGGCCGAATCTTCAGAAGTTCGTGAGAGACCTGGTAATTGCCCGTGCGAGGTGGATCCAGAACCACAAGATCCAAAACAACCGGGTCCAGATCATCAACTGCCCGGTAACGACTCATAATCACGGATGCATCGGCAGTATGAAATTCAACATTGAAGATGTTGTTGGCTGCAGCGTTGATACGAGCCTTGGCAATGGATGGTGCGTAATCTTCAACACCGGTGACCCATCCTGATCTGCGGGCGAGCGGCAAGCTGAAATTGCCCATGCCACAAAAAAGATCAAGTACGTTTTCCGTGCCCTTCAGTGCCAGAAGTTCGAGCATGGTTGCAATCATGCTGCGATTCTGTGACGAGTTGACCTGAACAAAACCACCAGGTCCGTAACGAAGAGCAATCTCGGGTTGGTCTACCTTGATTGTCAAATCACTCTCACCTGAGATAACTTTAAGAGTTTCCTTATGCCTCGACTGTATGCAGGCATTAAGCTGATGGTGGTCGGCGAACGCCTGCAACCAGGGACGCAGTTGCTGATAGCCCTTTGGGAGAGCATGAAGAATAATTCTGACTTCGCCATCGTCACCACAGGCTACGTCAAGTTGCAAAATACAATCAGGACAAGGCGCACTGGGCAGATCGTTGCGCAAAAGGTCCAGAGCTCTCTGTATCGGTGTCGAAATCAGGCAACACCTGTCTACATCGACAACAAAATGAGAACCATGCCGATAAAAGCCGACAGTCAACCCTTCGGTAGTGAGATGACATTTAAATTGAACCCGGTTGCGGTAACACCATTCATCTGGGGCGACCATAATCGGCTTGAGGCGAGTACCGGAGATGACTTTACTGCGGACCATCAGGTCGGTAAATATCTTCTCTTTCCAACGTGTCTGTTCCTGATAAGGGATATGCTGCCATTGACAGCCACCGCAGGCACCAAAAAACGGACATGGCGGTTCGCGTCTCAACGGAGAAGGCTCAAGCATTTCATGCAGTTCAGCCTCAAGGTAGCGACGTTTGGATTTAACAACCCGACAGGCGACCCGATCGCCGGGCATCGTCAGGGGTACGAACACTGCCTTGCCGTCGTGGCGACCTATTCCCCGTCCTCCGTGGACAAGAGCATCGATTTCGAGGTCTCTGATAACTTCAGGCATAAATGATTTCAACCATAAAAATGATGCGTACCGCTACGTGCACGACGCTTGCTCAGTTCGGCGATAACAAGAGAGTGTGGATACTCAAGACGAGCAAGGTAGGTGACAGCATGCCGCAGGAAATCATCAATCATTGAGGTGCGAATTTTCTCAACATCCGCCGTCGGCACTCCCATGCGTTCGAGGCGCTTGGCAACATACAGCTGCTCGCCGAAGGTCTCGATTGCCTGGTAGCGAAGGGTCTCGTCATCAGGATTTTCCGACGGCAGTTCATACAGGTTGCAGAAGATGGTGGCCACCACGCAAATGTGATGATAATCGCCGAAATAGCGGTTGCTCTCATCGGTAAAAGTGAGCAGCAGACCATTGGCCAGGCGTTCTTCTTTAATCGCCAGGCATTCTTTTTTAATCGCTGTCATGATTCTTTCCAGCCAGCACACAACGTTCCTTTTCGATAAGATCAATTTCACTCATCAGACCGCGAAGAATGCGCACCTCTCGATCGTCCAGGGCCGCCCGGCCAAGTATTTGCCGGTAAGAGCGCATGATATGTTCCGGATTTTGCGGATTCAGGTAGCGAATTCTGAGAAGAGTGTCGCGCATGTGGGCAAAGAGAACTTCCAACTGCTCGACAGTTGCCAGACTCCTTCCCCCCTGCCCTTTGCCCTTCGCCAGTCCATGCTGCTTCGCCACTTCGTACAGGCAGATCACCACTGATTGGGCCAGATTCATTGACGCGATGCTGCCACCGGTAGGGATCGTAATCAGACGTTGGCAGAGATCCAGCTCCTCGGTCTTCAACCCATGGTCCTCGCGGCCGAAGACCATGGCAACACGTCCGCTATCCAAAAGAGGCAGCAGCTCAGCTGCGGCGCTGTCAGGATGATGGAAATCGACCCGGTACTTGCCAAATCGACGGGTTGTTGCATAAGCATAATGACAATCGTTAAGCGCCGACTTCAGGTCAGGATAAAGGGTCGCCTGCTCCAGAAGAACACTTGCTTTGACCGCCATTTTACGGGCTTCGTCGTGCAGGTGATCGACCTGCGGTGCCACCAGGCGCAAGTCGGTTACACCGAAATTCGCCATAGCGCGAGCGACAGAGCCGATGTTCCGTTCACCACGGGATTCCACAAGGACAATGCTTAGGTTGTTAAGATTCATGTTTAAACCTTGGCTGCAAAGAAGATGTCGCACACGCAAGGGACTGTCCCAAGAATGTTCATTATAAGTAAATGTCAGAAAAGGGACAGTCCCCTTAAAACCGGGGACAGTCCCTAGCCCAAATCACCCAAATAACTCTGCACCAGGGCCGCGGCAACGATAGCCGCCGTTTCAGTGCGCAGGATACGTGGACCGAGATTGACCGGCAGAAAAGCTTCTGCCTGAGCCTGCTCAACTTCATCTTGAGAAAAGCCACCCTCAGGACCGATCAGCAAAGCAACGCTTTGCGGCTTAAACGACCCGATCCCTTCTTTGAATGACCAGGACACATCCCCTTCATAAAGCATCAATTTCAACTCGGCGGAACCGGCACAGGCCAGCGCTTCCGTGAAAGTGTGTACCGGCAGGAGTTCCGGCAACATGGCGCGCCGGCACTGACGGGACGCTTTACGAATCACCTCCGGCCAGCGATGCGACTTTTTCTGTCTGGCGTCGCGTTCTTCAAGGGTCGCGGAGTGTTGAGACTCCAAAGGCACAATGCGGGTCACACCGAGTTCCGTCAGTTTCTGCAGGACCAGTTCGAATCGCTCCTTGTCCGGCAAGGACTGGTAAACTTCAATACGCAGCAGGCTTTCCACCGGTGCCGTCAGGCGCTGAAACGGTACACAGGCCGCATGTTCCGGATCGAGAGAGGTTATTCGCGCACGGTAAGCCGTTGCCTCCGGATCTATTACCGTCAGCGTCTCACCAGGTCTGGCCTGCCAGTAAAAGAGTGCGGACAGGGCTTCAGTTGACAAAGGTGTTTCAACTTCAAGTTGCGGCACATGATCCAACCTGATCAGGCTGACTGAGCCGCCATTATTTACGCATGACAGGGTTGAGTCCATGTTCCCGATAACTCCTGAAACGTTCGCGCGACTCTTCCAGGCTCGCTTCGTCGAAGGTTTCGGCAAAGTCTATGACATGTTGAAAATGCCGGATAAATTCGAGGCTGCACTGAACTCCCATCAACAGGACCTGGGCACCGTTCGGGTTCTCCTCCCCGGCAACGATTACCACCGGCTCATCGTGACATTCTACAGAGCCGTTCTCATAGACATGTGGCACAAAGGCGCCCTTTTTCCAGGTCCACATAAACTGGTCGAGAGTCACTCCCTGATTGTCGTTCTGCACCATTACCAGGACACGTTGTCCTGCCAGATAGAATTCCTCGGCCAGATCACAGAGGATCCGGGCGCGTTCCGGCCGATTCAGCTTGATAAATTCAACGTGGGTCAAAAGAGGCTCCTGCTCCAGCAACAAGAATCTATGATAGAATTTGTGCTGGACATCTTAATGTATCAATCAAGGGAGATCAAATGAGATTTACACTTCACTTGCAACTGCTCATAATCTTCTTAACACTTCTCCTTGCCTCCTGTGTTCACCCGATCTCCAAAGAGGCCCGCAAACAAGCCGATCCACAGACCACCTTTGCCATGGTCAGTGAAAACCCCAAGGCATTTCTTGAAGATCATCTCGTTTTGGGTGGAGTCGTTATCGATTTAGAGAGTACAGAAGAAGGTAGTATCCTGGAAATAATGGAATGGCGACTGAGTCGTTGGGGAGAGCCAATGTACCTCGACAATTCGGGGCGTCGTTTCCTGGTGAAAACATCTGAGATTCTCGATTCGGTGATTTACGAACCGGGCACACTGGTCACTCTGGCCGGTATTGTACTCGGCCATGAAACCAGACTATTAGGAGAACACGAATACGATTACCCGGTCTTTGACATGACCGAAGTCCATCTCTGGGAGAGCCCGTTTCGTTATGGCATTCATCGCTACCCCGACCCTGCCTACCCGCATTATGTCGGAGGTGATGACGATACCCACAAAAATCCATACGATCCAGGGTACAGCATTTACCCCTACACTCAATATTGGTATCGCAATACCGGGTACCAGTAGCCCTCATCAAAACACACCATACGACAATTACCCTTGCAATCCCGCCTGCTTTTAGACAGAATGCCTAATCTGTTAGACTGCATTAATCCTTGGCGGGGGACACCTTGAAGTACACCCTACACACCAGAATCCTCCTCGTTCTAGTAGTTGTCTTCTCCCTGTTGGGCGGAACGGCCTACATTATCCACAGTCAGGTCCTGCTTCCGAGCTTCCTCGACCTGGAGCGCGAACATATCAACGACAATGTTCTGAGAGTGGTTCGTGCCATTGAAAACGAACAGCACCACCTCTCCCTGATCACCAATGATTGGTCAGCGTGGGATGACACTTACCAATACGTTATCAACCACAACCCTGGCTATGAAGTAAGTAATCTGGTCGACTCAACCTTTTCCATCAACCGGATCAACCTGATCTACCTGATCGACAATTCAGGCAGAAAAGTCTGGGGCAAAGTCTTTGCTGAGGACCTTGAAACATCTATCGTAATTCAGCCCTTCAATCAGGAGATCTTTACGCCGACTTTTCCCCTGCTCCAGTATAGCTCGGAGCAAGTCCCTTTAAATGAGCAGCAAGTTACCGGCCTGCTTATGACCAGCGCTGGCCCAATGCTCTGTTCCGCAAGGCCGATTCTTGACAGCAACGACAATGGACCATCACATGGGACCCTGATCATGGGACGCCTTCTAGGGCCGGGAATGGTTCAAAAAATTTCCAGGCTGACGAACATCAACTATGAGATCAAACCTGTCACTAACAACACTACGGTTAACAAATCCGGAAAATTGTCAGTGTTCCGGACGCCCGAGGACATCACCTTCCAGACTAAAGATGACAGTCTGACAGCCTCTACGATATACGCCGACCTGGCTGGGAACCCTGCCCTGCAGATCAATGTTTACGAGCAGTGTGAAATCCTCAACCGAGGTATCACAGCACTCCGCATGGCCCTGATATTGATGGCCATAGGCATCGCTTCTGCACTTACCTTGATGCTGGTGATGCTGCAGAAATCCGTGATCACTCCGATTGATCATCTCACACGTAAAATCCTTGCTCGTCGCCAATCGAAACAACCATGGGAAGCTCTGGATATGGGATCCTGTGCCAGTCAGGAACTCTGCTTGCTTAGCGATGAGTTTAACCACCTGGTAGAGAACCTTGATTTCAAGAACGCTCAACTTGCGGAAGCCAATTTCAGTCTCCTGGAAGAGGCCAAGAAGCTCAAAGAAGCTCAAGCTGCTCTGAAAAACCTGGACCAGCTGAAGAGCGAATTCATTTCGACAGCCGCGCACGAGTTAAGTACGCCACTTGCCAGCATCATGGGCTTTACTGAACTTCTCACGGACCACGAGATGCTTGTCCCTCTCAACGAAGAGAAGAAAAAGGATTTTCTTCGGGAGGTTTACGATAACAGCGAACGACTGACCAAGATTGTCGATGACATCCTTGATATCAGCCGTATTGAAGCCGGGCGGAGTATCCCTCTGGACAGGCAGTCGACTCCCACGGAGGCTCTACTGGGCAAAATTGTCAACCGCTTCAAGTTGAAAGCCAAACACCAGCTGGCTCTGGAGATCAAACCAGGGACTCCTGAGGTCATAACGATTGACGTCCACCGCATCAATCAAGTTATGGAAAATCTACTGAGCAACGCGATGAAATACTCCCCCGAGGAGACCAGTATTTCAATTGTTGCTGAGCAGGAAGGTCTCCATTGCAAAGTGGCTGTTATCGATCAGGGTATCGGCATGACTGGGCAACAGGTCGCTCGTATCTTTGACAAGTTCTACCGTGCTGATGCCTCCAATACGGCAATCAGAGGGCTTGGGCTGGGCATGAGCATCGTCAAGCAAATCATCGAAGAACATGGCGGCAAGATCTGGGTCGAAAGCACTCCAGGCAAAGGGACCCGGATTTGCTTCACGCTTCCAATTGGCCCGTCTTAAAAGTCTGCTGTCTGCGTTTCGCACGGACCTATGATGCTGCAAGTTGCTCTTCGGCCAGACGACCGAGAGTTTCAATAGCGACCTCGACTGCCGGAGTCCAGCAGGCAGCATTGAGACGAATACAGTTGCGATATTTGCCGTCAATCGAAAATATCGGCCCCGGAGCAATCGTTATACCCATAATTTTGGCTTTCTTATAGAGAAGCAGAGAATCAACACCTTCCGGCATCTCTACCCAGAGAACAAAACCTCCCTGAGGGCGTGAAACCCGTGTCCCTGCTGGAAAAGAACGGCCGATTGCGTCACCCATCTGAGCCGTCTGGCGAGCATAGACCCTGCGGATTGAACGAAGATGATGCTCGTAACCACCGTTGGCGAGGAATTCTGCAATAGCCAATTGGGTCGGGCTTGCAGTTGCAACATTGGCAAGCATCTTACCTCGCTCGACCTCCTCCTGATAGCGTCCGGCAACAATCCATCCGACCCGATATCCGGGAGCCACCGTTTTACTAAAGGATGAGCAGAGCAGCACATTGCCGGTTTTATCAAAGGACTTGGCCACCGAAGGTCTCTCATCGCTGTATGAGAGGTCTCCGTAAATATCATCCTCTACCAATGGCACCTGATGCTCTTCAAGCATATTCACCAGGCGTAGTTTATCTTCATCGGACATACGGCTGCCTAGTGGATTGTTAAAGTTAGAAATAACAATGCAAGCCTTGACTTCACCAGGATTGCGATCCAAGGCATACTCAAGCGCCTCCAGACTGATTCCGCCACGCGGTGAAGCAGGAATTTCCAAAGCCTTGAGCCCGAGGTCCTGAATCATCTGCAGGAAATTAAAGTAAACCGGCGTTTCGATCACCACTGCGTCACCCGGTTTGCAGAAAGTCCTTAATGCCAGGACCACCGCCTCGACACACCCGGAAGTAATCACGATCTGATCAGGGCCAAGGGTGCAACCAGACAGCAGCAGGCGCTGGGCAATCTGCTTGCGCAACCGCAAATTTCCTGGCGGAAGTGAGTAAGAGACGGCTTGGGTGGGGAAGCGGCGAATTTCGCGCGCCAGCATGCGGTTGAGTTTTTCGATTGGCAGCAATTCCAGGTTCGGAACAGCGATACCCAGTTGCAGAAGATTCGGATCAAGCAGATCGCGCATGACGACCTGATAGATACTGGAAAGGCTGACCTCGGCAGGATTGATTGCCGGACGATCGACAACTGGCTCAGCGGGCAGTTCCGTCAGACGGGCACAGACATAATAACCGGATTGCGGCCGGGCTTCCAGCAGGCGACGATCTTCAAGCAGGCTATAGGCTTCCTTAACTGTATTGATACTGACCTGCAATTGCTTGCTCAGATTGCGTATCGACGGCACCCGATCGCCGGGACGCAGGGTGCCTTGCTCGATCAGGTAATTAATCTTGCCGGCAACTTCCTCGTAAAGCGGTATTTTTCCCCCTTGTCGCACGTTAACATCAATCATCCTTACCTCCTCCGACAGCCTACCAGGTTTCATTTCTACCAGTTTGTCGCAAACACCGACAGATACAGTTGACACATTCATAGACGGTCACAGTTTACATAAACATTATCTGTGATGGTCACAATAGCAAAGAACTGTATCTGGCACCAGAGACTCAAGTGCGCTTTAATAAGCGCCATCTAAGGAAAGGAGCTTGTCATGGAATTGCTGTTAAACAAACGGGAGATACTTGATCTTGGTGAGGATTTGCGTGGTGTTAATGTTGTCTGCCGTGAAGGGCGGTGCTGGCTCACCCAGACAGGCGACAGTCGTGACCACATTCTAAGTGTGGGTGACAGGTTTACGGTCCGCTCAAGTGGGCAGTTGATCATTACTGCTACAGAACCGTGTCGGCTTATGCTGAGTGAACCCGGGGTGCAAAGTCGAAAGTTGTGGCCCATAATGGTTCTTTATGGGTTGCTCAGAAGTTGTTAGTTCAGACTTGACCGGACCGATTTTGTGT
>JAUWTX010000101.1 GCA_030614505.1 Desulfuromonadales bacterium | reverse complement strand
TGCTGATGGCCAGGTCATTGCCGGCCCGCCACCCACACCTCTTGAGACTCTTGTCGTTGAGCTTGATGGCGACCAGCTCAAAATCGGATAGGAGACTACTATGCAACCGATAAAGATGCTGGTCGATTTCTTCGACGTTCGTCTGGGCGTGAGGGATCTTTACGACCGAGAGTTGAAAGGCTATCTGCTGCCGCGCAATGTTAATGTCTGGTATACCCTAGGCGCTGTTGTCCTGGCACTTTTTACCCTGCAGATTGTCACCGGCATATTTCTGCTCATGTTTTATGTGCCGGATTCCGAAAAAGCGTTTGCCAGTGTGCAATACATCGTGAACGAGGTTCCTTTTGGCTGGCTGTTCCGCATGCTTCATGCCATCGGTGCCAATGTCATTATGATTGCCCTGTTGCTGCATATGCTTTCGGTGCTCTTTATGGGTAGCTACAAAGGCCGGCGAGAGTTCACCTGGCTGTCCGGTTTTATCATCCTCAACCTGACCATGGGACTCTGCCTCACAGGCTACCTGCTGCCATGGAGCCAGCTCTCTTTCTGGGCAACCACCGTCGCTACAGACGCAGCGGGCGCTATCCCGGTTGTTGGTGAATACCTGGTAGAATTTCTGCGCGGCGGGCCAACTGTCGGCAATCAGACCCTCGGTCGTTTCTTCGCTCTGCATGTCGTCGGTATGCCGCTGGTCCTGCTCGGCCTGATCGGTGCACATCTATTCTGTGTGAAGCGACGCGGCATTTCACCACCACCCTTCGGATCCGATTATCGTACCACCGAGGAGCTGCCGTTCTTTGAGCATGAAAAACACGCCGGGGGCATTCCGTTCTTCCCGAATTATTTTGTCAAAGATGCTGCGGTCATCTGCTTTTTTATCGCGTTTTTACTCGCGATCATTTTCTATGCCCCTGGTCTGTTTTTCCCTGAATCAGCTTTCCAGCCAGCTGATCCATTTTTGACACCGCCGCACATCAAGCCGGAATGGTATTTCCTCTGGGCCTACCAGACGCTGAAAATATTCCCCAGCGAGATCGTTGGGCTGGGAGTGCAAGGGGCATTCATGACATTTCTGGCTTTATTGCCTTTTATCGATCGGGGGCCCGAGCGGCGACCGGCTAAAAGGCCATTGTTTATGACTTGCTACGTGCTTGTCATTCTCGTCTTTGTGGCCATTTCCATCTGGGGGCATTACTCATGAGTCGCTCAGTCTGCTGTGCTTTTGTCCTGGTGATGGTTGCCTGTTTGTCCCTGCCTGCTCTGCTGCTGGCTGATGATACGGTCTGTATTCAATGCCATAGTGGTCAGTCCGGCTCACTTGAGGCGCCGATTGCGGAATGGCGTACAAGTATTCACGCCGGAAACGGTATCTCCTGTCATGATTGTCATGGCGGTGATCCCACCGATTTTGACATGGCGATGGATTCAGAGCGTGGTTTTATTGGCGCTCCAGATTATGTTGATGTTCCCGCTTTCTGCGGTCGCTGTCATGTTGGTGTTTTTGATGCCTATCGAGTTGGTGCGCATGGTGAGGCGATTGACGAGGGTGGTGCTCAGTGTGTCGTCTGCCATGGCAACCATGCGATTCAGAATGCCAGTCTTGATCTGATTAACGAAGATGATTGCTCGCAATGTCATGCTTATGAACGCGCAGCCTTGATCAGGTTGTCGCTGGTCGAGACAGATACGATGATTATAGCGGCCGAGCGTGACCTCGACAGGTTATATCGTCTCGGTTTTGCTGTAGACGATATGCAGGGGAGTCTGTTCAATCAGCGCAACAGTTTCCACCGGATTTTTCATGGTGTCGAAGTCGAGCGTGTTCGTCAGGAGACAGCTGGTGTGCAGAGTGAACTGGGTAAGATCAGCGAAGAGGTTGCTGCGATTGATTCCACTCTGGGGCAGCGCAAGCTCTGGGGGAGTGTCGTGATCGGCCTGTTCCTTTTAGCTGGTGTGATATTCCTGCTGGTTAGAAAAACATACGAGGAAGAAGAGAAAAGCTGATCAGCTGAATAGCTGAGAATTGAATTATGGAAATAGCGAGGGCACTACATGAGATAATTATGCGGTGCCCTCTTTTTTGGAAAATATCCGGGTTTGAGAATGTCCGGCTGGTTATCGGATTGTTCAGCGGGCGAAATTGTTGCTGAGATCGTTGTAAGCCCGCTTGAGGTTGAGTCTGATCAGCTGGTCATAACCGTCCAGGTCATGGTATTCGGGGAGATCGAAGACAGCCAGGGTTTGCTCGAGGCTGTCGCCGCGTTCAATATGATGCAGGACGGCGGTCAAAAAGTCGCGGAAGAACTGACTGAACTCGTAAATTTTTTCTGTGTCGCTGACCGGGCCATAGCCGGGGATGATCTGTTTAGCACCAATCTGTTCCAGAAAGTCCAGGGCCAGCAGCCAATCGGTCATGTAGCCGTTACCCATGTAACCGACACTGTCTACATACAGCAGATCGCTGGCGAAGATCACATCGGCTTCCGGAATAAAGATGACGAGATCACCGTTGGTGTGACCCCTGCCGATATTGGTCAAAACAACCGAGACGCCACCGGGCTTCAAGGTCAGACCTTCATTGAAAAAGAGTGATGAGTATTCTGGTTTGCGAACTTCGGCATCGATGTTTTTCCAGGTCTGCCAACTCATCAGGACGTCCTGGCCGGGTGGAAAATCGAAGTCGACGTAGGTATAGCCGGTGTGATGGTGGGCCAGCACGAAATAGCGTACCGGTTTTTTCGTACGGGCGGCTATGGCTTTATAAAGATCGTCGGTGACCTGTTTGCTCATGTGCGCACCGGCAGCGATAACATAGTCCCTGCCCATGACAAAGAGAGCGTTGGTGGTTGCTTTGCCACCAGTTTTGGCGATCGCAGCAAACACCCCGGGCGCCAGTGGCTCAATCAGGAAACTATCCTGTACCGAGACAACGGCGACAGCTGGCACGACAGATGGTTCATCCTTGTCAGGTTCAGTAGAAAACGCAACAGTTGTTATACTGTGTATTGCTATCAGAATGATCAGAAGAATACGCCACATAAGCGACATGATAGCAGGGATTTAGCCGGTACGGCAACCGTCTTGATGTACTTTGATTACAGTTGCAAAAGCCTATGAATTGGGGTATCACCCTGAGTCCACGCGCGATTAGCTCAGCTGGATAGAGCGCTGCCCTCCGGAGGCAGAGGCCACAGGTTCGAATCCTGTATCGCGCGCCATATAAATCAAAAGGTTAGCCGTTTTTTCGGCTGGCCTTTTTTTGTATTTTGTTTCTGTAAGGATGCTGTAAGGATTTGCGGCAAGAAAATAACAAGAATCTGTTTTTGTTTAAGAGTTAGCTGTTTGAGGAACGATTCCCCCATTGTCCGACTTTGTGCAACCTGGTGCCGAGCAGAACAGCGGCAATAGTGAGTCCTATGATGAGGCTGATCCAGAACCCTTTTGCTCCCATCGGGTCACCCCAAAGATCGGTCAGAGCCAAACTGTAGCCGAGCGGAAGACCAACCACCCAGTAGGAAAAAACTACCATCAGCAATGGCACACGGCTGTCTTTGTAACCACGTAAGGCGGCGGCAGCGCCGACCTGGATGGCGTCAGAGAACTGGTAGAGGGCGTTCAGGTAAAGCAGACCGACAGCTATGGTGATAAGCTGGGGGTTGCGGGTATAGATCCCGGCGATGTTTTCAGCAAAGACCAAGGTCAGCGTCGCGGTTACCAGGGCAATAGAAGCATTAATCAATAGCCCGGTACTGCAGACGAGACGGGCTCTGTCAAAGCGTTGTTTGCCGATGGCGTGGCCAACCCGGATGGTGATGGCAGTGGAGATGCTTAAGGGGATCATGAAGATCAATGAGGAATAGTTCAGGGTGATATGGTGTGAAGCTACTGCCAGAGCCCCCAGCGGCGACAAGAACAGGGCGATCAAGGCAAAGATGCTTGCTTCGATCATCAGGGATAAGCCAATTGGCATTCCCAGGCGGAGAATCTGCTTTGCCCCCTCAGTACCGCGTTGTTTGGCGAGATCAAAGAAGTGAGTCATGCTGTAACGTCTGATACGCCAGATGGTCAGCAGCATGCATCCGCACATGAACCAGAGGCTGAGTGCCGAGGCCCAGCCGCAACCGACTCCGCCCATAGCAGGCAGGCCCAGTTTGCCGTAAATGAAGATATAATTTCCTGCCACGTTTATTGGAATGCTGGCTAAACCGATAATCATACTTGGCCGCACAAGGCCGAGCCCTTCACTTAAGTTGCGTAGCAGAAAGAACATGGCGACCGCCGGTATCCCCCAGGAGATGGCTTTGAGGTAGTCGGTAGCGATGACCGCTATCTGTGGATCGACCTCCATCCACGCAAAGATGAATCCGACATTGCGTAGTAGCAGGATGGTAATCAGTACTAGCGGAAGTGCCACAACAATTCCGCGGCGGACCAGAGGCCCGGTTTCATCGGTCTTGCCTGCTCCGTGTAGTTGCGCGACCATCGGTGTGATCGCGAGCAGCACACCGTATAGAAATAGAAAGAGTGGACCCCAAATGCTGCCGCCGACCGCTACGCCCGCCAGATCAGTTGCGCTGACGCGACCGGCCATCACCGTATCGGTAAAGGAAAGAGCTTGTTGCGACAATTGCGCCATCAGAATTGGTGCTGCCAGAGGTATCAGCAGGCGCGCTTCTGTTTTCAGCAGTTTGAATTGCCTGCGCTTTGGGTCCGATTTGAATTGCATGCGCCGGGGATAGGTCATGGAGCCTCAATAATAAAAACACCTAGCTCCAGTGAGCTGGGTGTTTGTTTGCTTTTGTGAGTTGAGTATCACCGTGGTGTGAGAGTGTCAATAGTGAATCGTTTTACCGGAGGCCTCTGGAGGTGTTTATGATCTGGATAGAAGAATGAGGAGAATGTCTTTATGAAGTTTGGTCAAAATACTTTGGGCTTTTCCCCTTCTAACAGTTAATATTAAACATCTCAGAACAGGAGGTATTTCCATGCCAAAGCTCTTTAAGGAAACCCAGGTAGTAATCAGTGGGACCGGGGTGTTTACTCCCCCAGGTGTTGTCACCAACGAAGAACTTGTCGAAGCGCACAACGCCTACGCTGTTAAATTCAACAGCGAGAATGCGAAGGCAATAGAGAGTGGAGAGGTCGAGGAGATTCAGCCTTCAAGCTCGGAATTCATTGAAAAAGCGTCAGGGATCAAGCGGCGTCATGTGATGTTCAAAGAGGGTATCCTGGACATTGATCGTATGATGCCCATTATTCACCAGCGCTCACTTGATGAACTTTCTGTCTGTGCGGAAATGGCGGTTAACGCAGCGCATGAGGCTTTTGCCCGCGCAAACAAGAAACCGGAAGAGATCGACCTGGTGATATGCGGATCCTCGACGACCCAACGACCCTGGCCGGCCGTTGCGGTAGAAATTCAGCAGGCCCTTGGTTGCTCAGGCTACGCTTTTGATATGTCTGTGGCCTGTTCCACGGCTACTTTCGGAATTTCCATTGCGATGGATGCGATTCTTTCCGGAACAGCAACCTGTGCGCTCATCGTCAATCCTGAACTTGTCACTCCTCAAGTCAATTTTCGTGATCGGGACTCTCACTTCATCTTTGGCGACGTGGCCACCGCTGTCATTGTAGAAAAGGCAGAAACGGCATCAGGAGCCCATCAGTTCCGGGTTCTGGACCGGACGTTGAAAACCAGTTTTTCCAACAATATCCGTACTGATTTCAGTTACATCACTCGTGTGGAGCCAGACTTGACACTTGAACGTTTTTTTGAACAGGACCAATGGTTTGTTCAGCACGGACGCAAGGTGTTTAAGGAGTTGTTGCCGATGGTAACAACCCTGGTAAAAAAACAACTCGAAGACAAGGGTGTAAAAATCTCCGAGATCAAGCGTCTGTGGCTGCACCAGGCCAACATCAACATGAACCTGTTTGCAACGCAAAAGCTGTTGGGACGCAAGGCGCAGGCCGGTGAAGCACCGATTGTTCTTGACGAGTATGCCAATACCGCCTCCGCAGGCTCCATCATCGCATTCCACAAGTTTCACGAAGACTTGTCGTCTGGAGACAAAGGCATCATCTGTTCTTTCGGTGCCGGTTATTCGGTCGGTAGTCTGCTGGTGGAGAAAGTTTGACCAGGGCCAGGTTCCGTCTGTTTCCTGGAAAAGCTGTTAATCCGCAAGGGTTTTCTGTGATTGATGCAGGCACATAAGTAAAGGCTTTACAATGAAAATCATCCTGCGATTCTGTTGCTGTTTGTTGCTGCTGATTGCTGTCCCCGCGTTAGCGACTGATCATTTGAGGCTGGCTACTACCACATCAACCGAAAGTTCCGGTCTGTTGGCCGTGTTGCTCCCCCTTTTTGAGAAGGCCAACGACTGCCAGGTTGATGTCATTGCTGTCGGTACCGGCAAAGCACTCAAGCTTGGTGAGACCGGTGACGTTGACGTAGTACTGGTCCACGCTCGCAGCAAGGAGGACAAGTTTGTCGCCGACGGCTATGGGGTCGACCGCCGTGACGTTATGTACAATGATTTTGTCATCCTCGGCCCGGCCAATGATCCTGCCGGGGTCAAAGGCATCAAAGATGCTTCGGAGGCTCTGCGGAAACTTTCTTCCGCTCAAGCGAACTTCGTCTCCCGAGGTGACCAGTCTGGAACCCACACCAAGGAACTGGAACTGTGGCAGGCTGCCGATGTGCTCCCCGTAGGGGCCTGGTACCTGGAGGCGGGCCGGGGCATGGGGGAGGTCATCACTATGGCGACTGAAATTCAGGGATACACACTGGCAGACCGGGGTACTTACCTTGCCTATTATGACCAGACCGATCTTCAGGTCATGGTGGCGGGAGACAAGCGCCTCTTTAACCCTTACGGTGTTATGGTCGTCAATCCAGAGAAGCACCACCACGTGAAGTACGAGCTGGCCCTGGCCTTTGTCGATTACCTGACTTCGCATGAAGGGCAGCAGCTTATCGCCAATTATCGCAGGAATGGGGAGCCGCTGTTTTTCATTTACGAGCGGTGATTTTGGGGGCGCTCAGGCAGTTCATCCACCATCGTAAAACTTCGGCGGGCATGATGACTTGTGCTATTTATCGTTGAGTGCTCACGAATTCAGCTTCTAAATAAATCGCTCCATCATCTCCTGCATCGCTTCATCTACCCCATCCTTGCCGT
>JAUWTX010000150.1 GCA_030614505.1 Desulfuromonadales bacterium | reverse complement strand
TTTTACGGTATCCATAAAGTTAGTTTGAGTTTTCATGACGACCTCCTGTCGATTTGGTTTGTGTTTTGTTCCCTTATCTTGATTAAAGTTTTAACATTAAAAGAATCTCATGTCAACAATAAAAGTTAGAAAATTCTCATGTTTCTTTAATTAATTGCAACCCATTGCTTTTACAACATATTTTATTTGACTTTCTTAAGGTTGCAGCTTTTCGCAGAGTCCTTCATTAATTTAACATTATGGTTTTATTGGTAAGACTAAGTTGGATATTAGTAAAATCTGACCCTGTCTTACCCTCTCAGTTCCATAACCAAGCCGGAAAAACTGTGTCAAATTTACAGCTTTTTGCTTCTGTTCTTATGGTCTGACAGTCTCCTGGAGTCTATTTTGATTAAATTTTGACTTGCACCTCATAAAGATACGGACTAAGATACAACCTATTGTGTCAATTAAGCACCTACCTACTACATGTTGGGGGAACCGTGAGCGATTCAAAGATGCAACAGTGCAAAGAATGTGGAAAGTCCTACTCGGCAGCGTGCCGGCAATGCCATACCCCAAAACGCAACAGCAGCAAACGCTGATCTCTCCTGCCCACCACTTTTTCGCTGAGATTCTGCCAAACATTTCACCACGACGGCGCTCAATTTGCTGGCATTTTCATTGATCATTGTTACTCTGTAAATTCAAGATTGCAGATAAGGACTGATGTTGCAGAAAGGACTGATTATGAAAAACCTACTCTCAATAGCCCTAGTCACAGGTATCTCTCTCTGCCTCACCACAATAACTGTTGCAGACACTGCTAAGGGAGAAGGTCTCTACATGAACTTCTGCACACCTTGTCATGCCAGCGGCATTGCCGGGGCACCCAAGGTCGGAGACAAATCCGCCTGGCAGGATCGTGTCGGAAAAGGAACATCAGCAGTGGTTGAGAATGCTATCAAAGGATTTCAAGGCAGCAGCGGCTTAATGCCGGCCAAAGGAGGCAACAGCGCCTTGACTGACGAGGAAGTTTCGTCCGCAGTCATGTACATGCTGGAGCAGATCAAATAAAGGAATCGCAGGACTACCTTTCTGCCGGTTATTCATTGCTTAACTGCACGACAGATACAAGCCTGGCTACATAGATTAGCCGGGCTTTCTCTTTGCTTTGAAAAGAAGTACAGGCCTGTTGCTCGTCAGGCCACCAACCGCTCGCATATATTTATCGTCTAATCCCCCTGAACTGCTTGTTTCTTCGAAAAATAACGTGCTATCTTATAAGTTTGGCATTGCAGCAAACGAAGACCAACCTGCCAACTTGTTCAACAGAGAAAAAGTAGCGAGATATGGATTTCCATGACTAACGAATCATCATTCTATCAACTGAAACGCCCCGCCCGTTATCTGGGCGGTGAACGCGGCAGTATCTGTAAAGACTGGAACCAGGTCGACGTGACTTTTGCCTTGGCCTTCCCTGATGTATATGAAGTCGGTATGAGTCATATTGGTTCAGCAATTCTTTATCAGGTTCTCAATGATACAGGGTGGATTGCCGCTGAACGCACCTACACCCCCTGGCCAGACCGCGAAGCTCAGTTGCGTAGCGACGGCAAGCCTCTCTCCTCCCTTGAAAGCGGCCGGGCTCTGACTGAATTTGATATTATCGGCTTCTCCCTGCAGTACGAACTCTGCTACTCAAATGTTCTGGCGATGCTCGACCTGTCCGGGTTGCCGATGCGCGCCTGCGAACGCGGGAAAGAGGCCCCGTTGATTGTTGTGGGAGGGCCCTGTGCTTTTAACCCGGAACCACTCGCCGATTTTTTCGACTGCGCCGTAATCGGTGACGGTGAAGAAGTTGTTGTTGAGCTCTGTGCCGCTGTCCGCACCAGCAAAGCCGCGGGAGAGAGCCGGTCAGAGCTTCTGAACCGATTAGCTGCTATAGAAGGAATCTACGTCCCTTCTCATTTCGAAGTCACGTATCAAGCGGACGGCAGGATTGCAGCGATCACACCTGACGAAACTCAGCGGCCAAAAGTACGTCGCCGGGTTCTGGCTGATCTAGACTCCGCTCCCTACCCGGAGCAACCTATCGTGCCTTTTCTGCAGACAATTCACGATAGGGTTGCGATTGAAGTGGCACGCGGCTGCACTCGTGGTTGTCGTTTCTGCCAGGCTGGTTATATCTATCGACCTGTGCGCGAACGACAACCAGATACAATTCGCAATCTGATTGACCGGATGCTGCGCCACTCCGGCTATGATGAAGTCTCCCTGCTCTCCCTCTCGACCGGCGACTACAGTGCCATTGAGACTCTGATGCAAAACCTCATGGGCTGTTATGCCGACCAACGTATAGCAATCTCCTTGCCAAGCCTGCGGGTCGGCTCCCTGACCCCTGAGTTGATGAACGAAATCAAAAAAGTGCGTAAAACCGGCTTCACCCTCGCCCCCGAAGCCGGTAGCGAACGTCTGCGCCAGGTGATCAATAAGGGGATTCTCGAAGAGGATCTGGTCGAAAGCGCCCACACGGCCTTTGAGCTTGGCTGGCGGGTTATTAAATTGTATTTCATGATCGGTCTGCCGACCGAAACTGAAGAGGACCTTACCGCACTGGTCGATCTTGCCGCCCGGGTCAAAGCCACCGGACGCGGCACGCAGGGTGGTGCCGATGTCAACGTATCGGTCTCGACTTTTGTCCCCAAAGCTCACACAGCCTTTCAATGGGAAGCTCAAATAGGCATCGATGAGACTCTGGCTCGCCAGGGAAAGTTGCGTACAGCCCTTAAGAAGAAGCGTCTGCGACTTAAATGGCACGAAGCGGAAAGCTCTTTCCTTGAAGGCGTCTTTGCCCGCGGTGATCGACGCCTGGGAGAGGTCCTCGAAGAAGCAGTCAAGCGTGGCTGTCGCTTTGATGGATGGCGTGAGCATTTTCGCTGGGACTTATGGCAGGAGGCTTTCGCTGCGGTCGACCTTGACCCGACATGGTACCTGCGCCAACGGTTACCTGGAGAAATCTTCCCCTGGGACCATATTGACGCCGGTGTCACAAAGGACTTCCTTTTGCGCGAACGTCAGGCCGCCCTGCTCGGCAAGGCCACACAGGACTGTCGGAATGGCCAATGCAGCTACTGCGGTCTTTGTGATTTCGAAACAATTCGTCCACGTCTGTCTGACAGCAAGAGGCTGGAACCGCCAACCGTTGTACCAGAGACAGCGCTCCCAGAACCAGCATTGCTGCCTAAGCTGCGTCTGACACTGACAAAAACCGGCCGGGCAGCCAGCCTCAGCCACCTGGAGTATATGACCTTGATCCACCGGGCCGTCCGCCGGGCCGACCTGCCGGTCAGATACTCGGCGGGTTTCCATCCGGCCCCTCGCATCAGCTTCGGTGACGCACTACCACTTGGCGTTGCCAGCGAAGCGGAACTTATCGATTTAACGTTAACGGCACCTTGCCAACCACAAGAGGCCATGGAACGACTCAGCCAGGAGTTGCCGGAAGGGGTTCGCATTCTGGCTGCCGAGACTTGGCCGCGCAAAGGCGAAGCACCGGCAAACAGTATCCTTGCTGCGACCTTCAAAGTTCCCTTGCCTGAAGACACGGATGATGGATTTGAAGATCGTCTGGCGAATTTCCTTAAGCAAGACACAGTCATTACCACAAGGAGAAAGAAGAACCGTGCCGTCGAAATAGATTTGCGCCCCTGGGTGCTTGATCTGAAACGGCAGGACAATCTGCTCTGGATAAAGATGCATTCGGGCAGTCCTCTCTTTCTGGCAGCCTATCTGCTGGAAAAAGACGTTGAGGAAGTTCGCACGCTGGGGATCTATAAAACCGCTATCGAGTTGAAAGACGTAGAAATACAGGTAGATTAATAATAGCCTGCTGTCGCTGCGACTAATAATAAACTTAACGTTTTAATCATATATAACTTTTGAAGGAGACATATCATGACCAAAGAACTGGTCATCAACACCACGTCCCATGAGACGCGGATTGCACTACTGGAGAGCGGCCATATTGCCGAGCTCTATATCGAGCGCAACCGTGAACTAGGCATTGTCGGCAACATCTACCAGGGCCGGGTTATCCGGGTTCTGCCCGGCATGCAGGCAGCCTTTGTCGACATTGGCCTGGAGAAGGCCGCCTTCCTCTATGTTGCTGATGTACTCGACGAAATGGAAGCCGTCGAAAACTACGTCGAGGTCGGTCACCGTCACGACACACCCGGCGAAGACGCCGGCGATGAGCGCCCGCCGCTGCCGCCCATTGAAGAACTTCTACAGGAGGGCCAGGATATTCTGGTCCAGGTCGCCAAGGAGCCGATCGGCACCAAGGGTGCCCGGATCACCTCGCACATCTCTCTGCCCGGCCGCAACCTGGTGTTCATGCCGACGGTCGATCATGTCGGTATCTCACGGCGGATTGAGCATGAAGAGGAACGTGAACGCCTGCGCCACCTGGTAGACGTTATGCGGCCAGCCGGAACCGGCTTCATTGTCCGTACCGCCGCAGAAAGCCGAGACGGCGAAGAGCTCAAGGCCGACATGGACTACCTGGTCAATCTTTGGGACCATATCAGCGAGCATCGTGAGGACAAAAGCGCTCCCAGCCTGGTTCATTCGGATCTTGATGTCACCAGCAAAGTCTTGCGTGATATACTCACCGAGGATGTCTCACGGATCATCGTTGACAGTCCTGATGAGTATCGCAAGATTGTCAGGTTCCTGAACACCTTCATGCCGGGCCACAACTTCCAGGTCGAGGAATATCATGGCAGCGAACCGATTTTTGACACATTCAGTCTTGAAGTTGAAATAGCGCGTGCGCTAGGCCGCAAGGTCTGGCTGAAGAGTGGTGGATATATCATTATTGAACAAACCGAGGCGCTGACAGCCGTCGATGTCAACACTGGGCGTTATGTTGGCAAGCACAACCTGGAAGACACTATTCTCAAGACTAACCTGGAGTCTGTCAAAGAGATTGCTTTTCAGCTTCGTCTGCGTAACATCGGCGGTCTGATTATCATAGATTTCATCGATATGGAAAAAGAGGCCCATCGCGATAAGGTCCATGCCGTTCTCGAAGAAGCCTTGCGAAACGACAAATCGAAGACCAACATTCTCGAGATATCAGAACTCGGTCTGGTGGAAATGACCCGTAAACGGGTGCGTGAAAGTATCGGCCGAACCCTGTGTGATGACTGCCCCTACTGCGAAGGCAAAGGCTATATAAAAAGCCGCACAACCACTGTTTACGAAATTTTCCGTGAGCTGCAACGCGAAATGAGACCGGCACCGGGCTACCGCATGACCCTGCTGGTCCACCCGGATATCGCCTCGATCCTCTATGATGAAGAGCGTCCCGGCATTGAAGAGCTGGAGAAGACATTCGAAAAGCAGATCACGATTACAGCACGCCAGCACTTTCATCTCGAGCAGTTCGAGATTATTGTTGGTTGAGCTTTTTTCTTGACATGCCCACACCGACAAAAGTATAAGTACCAGTTCCTGAGCGGACCAAGGTCCGCAATCAAAGGCACGAAAGCGAGGTGAACAGGCTATGTACGCGGTCATTAAAACCGGAGGAAAGCAATATAAAGTTTCCGCAGGCGACCTTCTTAAGGTCGAAAAACTGGACGGTGCGGTGGGTGATACCATCGAACTGAACGAAGTCCTCATGGTTGGCGGAGAAGAGGTTAAAATCGGAACACCTCTCTTACCTGAAGCGAAAGTCGAAGCGCAGATCGTTGAACAGGGTAAAGACAAAAAGATCCTGGT
>JAUWTX010000177.1 GCA_030614505.1 Desulfuromonadales bacterium | reverse complement strand
CGCCATGCTTTAAGGATCTTGACCCTGTCTTCAAGTCCCGGATCCTTTGCCCGCCGAGGCTGGCGTGGAAACTTGGGTAGCTCAGTTTCAGGTATGTTCAGTCCTTCGCGTACTGCAGCCAGTAGAGCGCGACCATACCTTTCGATCAAACGCGGTGACAGGCCATTGATGCCACGCAGAGGACCCTGGGACTTCGGCATGCGCTGGGCCAGCTCCATTAACGGCTTATTGCCGAGAATCTTATAGACCGGTCTATTAAGCCGAGCGCCTTCCTTTTCACGCCACTGCATCAGTTTTTCCAGGACGCCGAGCTCGCGTCGAGTCAGGATTCCTGCACCCTTGAAACGGAGACAGATTGGCCCGTCGGCTTCAGCAAAACGAACCTGCTCCATCAAGGCAAACTCTTCCGTAGCCCAGCTCATGCGTCCCAATGCCACCAGGCGCTCTTCAAAAAGAACCACCAGACGGTGCAGATGGCAGGTGTCCTCGGCGGCATAGCGCACCATTTCGGCCGGCAGGGGACGCTGCGACCAGTCAGCTCGCTGGAATTTTTTGTCGAGTTCCACGCTAAAATACTTGCGCAGCAGATCGGCCAGGCCAATACGTTCTTCGCCGAGGAGCTGGGCGCAGATCATGGTGTCAAACAAACCGTTTATACTCAGGTCAAAATCACGCTTCAGGCTGCGTAGGTCATAATCAGCAGCGTGGAATATTTTACGAATGGCAGGATCAGCCAGGATCGGCCGCAACGGGCTGAGATCTGTCGCCGTCAGCGGATCGATCAACACGGTACGCTCCAGTGTCGAAACCTGAAGCAGGCAGACTTTCTCCTGATAATTGTGCATCGAGTCAGCCTCCAGATCGACAGCAATCGAGGTCTCGGAGGCAAGCAATCCAGCCAGTTCTGCAACCTGGGCGTTCGTAGTCAGAATTTCAATCTGTTCCATTTATCATTCACTTTCATTTTCAAGAAAACGCAAAGGCGCAAAGACACTGAGTCACTAATATATCGTAATCATCTTTTGTATTTCTCTATGTCTTTGCGCCTTTGCGCCCAGGTTAATAAGCTTTTCGCGCCACGCGCCGCGCGCCACGCATCTCTGATTCTATATCATCTCCTGCAAATAGTTAAAGGTTGATGTTCCTGACAGGACAGCATCCTGCCCATAAGCCGCCAGAACACGACGCCCCTCAGCAGAGACCGCTCCTAAATGGGCCAGATCAACCACAAAGCGGCGACAGCCCATTTTCTGCAATTCACCGAGGTGGCCAACCAGAGAAAAATCCTGCTCCGGGCGAACCACCGTGAGCCCGGTACGATTGTCCACCCGGTAGCCCTCGTCACGGTCAGAAACCAATGGCCGGTCCGGCTTGATGCCACGCAACGGGATACGCGAGATCATCATCGGCAGGTTGGCATAAACAGTGACTGCCAGCGGCAGGCCGGTCTCGCGATTGAGAACAGCAGCCAGATTGTCGCGATCATCTTCAACATAGAGTGTCGCCGCCGAGAGGCCCAGCTCTCGCCAGGCACAGGCCGCCTGGCTGTTGGTTGTAAAAAGCCGGTAGCCGCTCTCCAGCAACAAGCCTTCGCTGCCATCAAACAACATAAACTGGCCAATATTCTGTAAGCGAAAGCGACGAAAACCATACTCAAGCAGCCGGGTTACTTCTGCCTGAAAAGCTGGCCAGTCTTCATCGAAAATCGCCAGAGGCAAATCCCATAGAATTCGCTCCGGAGTCTTGGTGACCACTCGACCGCCAGCCTCGATCTTGTCACAGATACCAGGAAAGAGAGGCAGGATCAACTCGTCAACATCCTTCTGTTTGAACAGGGAGAGGTCGTACGAGTTACCGAGGACTACTGCGAGACGAGGCGCATCGCCCGGTGACGTTCCAGCCGGGACCAGATCCGCCATGGCCTGACGTCGATGAGCTGTGCGAGCCTCATGTTGTCGACCTTCAACGAGACCAGCCAGCTCCTGATAAAATTCGCGGCGAACAGCGTTGAGGCGGCTGAGTGGCAAGACCACGGCCGGCAGCGGCCCACACTCAAGACGTCCTAATGTAAGCGGCAATTGGCCGGTTTTACCGAAGACCTTGGCCAGCACCTCATGCGACAAGGGCCGGTCCTTTGCGGGAAATGATTCAACCGTATAGTGACGGGTAAACGACAGACCATGACAGGCAGCATTCAATTCGATCCGCTCGGCCGTCGGCATGGCGACGGTGAGATCGACCACCGCTTCCCCGGGCGAAACACTCTCCAGACGCTTGCGGCAGGCAGACTGACTCAGGTTGAAAGCCTTCCCTGAAGACACCTTGTAGATGCGATCACCGGCACGAAAATTTTTGCCCGGAGGAGAACCAACAGCAACACGCACACCACCATTGACCCGATTAACCGGTTTTCCGGCGAGACGCAGGTCGCGGATTGTAAAGGCTGTGCCCGGCTTGTCGGTGGCCGGCTGAACACGCAGGCGGTCACCAAGGTGCACCGGGTCACGGGGAAGAAATGAGAGCAGGCCACCCTGACAACTCTCGACCGTACCAATCAGTCGACCGGTGGCACCGTGCACACCGGGGTTGACCATGTCGGTGGGGGAAGAGCCCGGCAGAAAACCGCGGGTCGGCTGGCGACCAAACGATTCCTTGAGCAGCTCCTTGGCCGTACCGATTGCTTCTGAACGCTCCCGATCTGAAGCATCGAGAACCATGCGATACGCCTGAATGACGTTGGCCACGTATTCGGCACTCTTCATGCGACCCTCGATCTTGAAGCTCATGACCCCCGCTGCTGCTAATTCCGGCAACAAGTCGATTGCTGACAAGTCGTTGGGCGAAAAGTAGTAACCGTCCTTTCCCTTGTGATGATACCGCCGCCGGCAAGGCTGGGCGCAGCGGCCACGGTTGCCGCTCATGCCACCGAGCCAGGAGGAAAAACTGCACTGACCGGAGAAAGAGAAGCAGTGCGCACCGTGGATGAAGTGTTCGAGGTCGAGGCTTGTCTCGCGCTTGATCGCCGCGATTTCCTCAAGGCTCAGCTCACGGGCAAGCACTGCACGGGAGAAGCCGAGACGCTCCGCCATATGCACCCCGGCGGCATTATGAATGGTCATCTGCGTCGAAGCATGCAGCTCCAGACCGGGAAAGTGTCGTCTGGCCAGACGCCAGACGCCCATGTCCTGGAGGATCACCGCATCGATGCCGATCGCCTCGACGGCGGCCAGAACGTCGATTAGATGCGACAACTCTTTCTCTTTGACCAGCGTATTGAGCGTGAGAAAAACACGCCGCTGGCGAGCGTGGGCATAGCCGACCATACGCTCCAGCTCGTCGCGATTGACATTTTTGGCCTTGGCCCGAGCGGAGAACTCCTTGAGACCCAGGTAAACCGCATCAGCACCGAACTCGATGGCAGCAAAGAACGCTTCCAGGCTACCGGCAGGAGCAAGGAGTTCCGGTTTTTGTGTGAGGTTGCTCGTCATAAATGATTTGTTCGATCGAAAGAAAAGGCCGGGAAAACCCCGGCCGGTCAGATACTTGTGCACTTTAGCACGCTACGATGCAAGCTGCAAGCTGTGCGCAGTTGCAATCTTTCCAGGACGACTTCTCAGTGATGGGCACCTGCCCTCCGTCGCTCTTTGAGCTATAGCGGACAAGCTGGCACCAACCCCTTAGCGCCATCGCTCACCGTTCCATTCACACATGGTGAAGTGACCCGGGCGGGTTCCGGTGATTGCCAGAGTCTGTTCTCCCTCACTCAGGTAGACGGCTCCGGGCCCCATGACACTGAAGCCATGCTGGTCGAACTTGATGCACGGCCGATCATCACAAGGCGCATAGGTGGGACTGGAGAAAGAGATTGCGCTCCCCGGCGGACCGGCAACATTACTGCAAGCCCTGCGGTCAATGCCGGGAGCCCAGCTGAAAAAGACGCCAGGCGGCAAACTTTTCTGCCAGAGCTGATCAGATTCGCCGACTTCTGCAATACCGTCACCATCGCGATCCTGCCATGCATAGGCCGCATAGCTTTGTGCATCAGGATCAAAGACCAGGAAAGTCCGCTGCATAACCAGAATGCCATTACTCATGGTCAGGCTACCGGACATTTCAGCTCGACCCTGTACCGCCTTGAGATCTTCAAGGACCTGATGCCCGGCCCTCTTGAGTTGCCAGCCACGCATCATATGCTTTCCTCCCCAGGCCGTCATACAGGCCAGGATACTGATCAGAGCCATCACCAGCAGCAGCTCCAGCAAAGTAAAACCTTGTGCACGGCAGAGTCTCCCCGGCACCTTGCCACCAGGCTGCCAAGCACTAATCATCGCGGCCTCCACGACAGGACCTTGACTGATCCAAGGCTGCCGTCAGGTCCAGTCAGGCGACTGGCGGTACCAAACTGGATCACTTCGCCGGTCAAAGCCACCGAGACAGCCACCCCGGGTGCCGTCACAACTCGCCCGACAGTGGCTGCTGCCGTAGTCTGACTCACCACTTCTTCGCCGGAATGATTCAACGCGACGACCCGTCCGGATGTCGGCTGTTCACCGGACCGGGCCAGAGAAAGATAGTCAACCGCCGTAGCGAAGAGCAGATGACCGGAGGCATCGAGGACCGGCGGCTGCCAGATCTTCTCGCCCACAGCCAGAGGATAGGTCCAGCGCAAGCGACTACTGTCTGTCAGGATCTCTACGGCATAAACAGCATATTGATAGTTGTCATCAGCGTGTTCCACTCCGCCGGTACCGAAGACCGCCAGCCGGCCATAAGTCGTGACCCCGGCACCGATCGGCTCTGCGGCGCCACCCGGAACCACATAAACGGGCGCATCGCCATAGGCGTGACCATCGGTAAGGGCAAGAGCCCAAAGCTGCCCGACCAGATCGCCAAAAACCAGGGTGTCGCTTCTGCCATCTCCGACAAGATCCATAAGTGCCGGAACAGCCGGTGTCGCCTCAGTCACAGGTCCCGATGCCGTATAAGAAGCACTGAACTGCCAGAGTCTCCGACCTGTTTCCACCTCCAGTGCGAGAGCATGAATTCCGGAGGACACTTCTCCTTCAGCAAAATCTGCCGTGAGATAAATGCAGCTTGACGTCGCCGAAGCAGCACCACAGGTGTCAATGGTGACACCGCGGGTTCGGCCGACGCCATCCCCCGGCAAGATCTTCTCCCAGAGCAGCTCAGGCTG
>JAUWTX010000084.1 GCA_030614505.1 Desulfuromonadales bacterium | reverse complement strand
CGCTCAAAGGTTGGCTTCGGTCCCAGGAAGAGGAACCAGCGCACCATGGCTACGACGTCACGGATGTCGCGCAGGTTCGGACAGAGTGAATCTGGGCCGAACAGGCGTGTCAGCCACATGTCGCCCGGGTGCTTCTTCTTGCTCAAGAAGAGGAAGTCGAAGCTCAGAATAAGAGTCGAAGCAAAATAGTAGAAGGTCAGGATCGCGCAGCCACGATGGATCAGGCCCGCATAGTAGGTGCCGCCGAAGAAGTCCATCATCGACATGGCCCATTGCTGATCGGCAAACTTGAGCGGGATTCCGGTCAGAGTCAAGCCGAGGAAACTGGTGATGACGGTCAGGTGCAGGAAGATATGTCGCGCTTTGAAACGTACGTACTGTTTATGCGGTTCACTGATATGATGCTCTTCCTTGCCGACATGCCCTTCAGCCAGTTTCTGACGATTTTCTATGAAGCCACGGATCATCCAGAGCAGAGTGTGGATCCAGAAGACGGCAAAGGTGCCGACCAGCAGACCGGTCATGCTGACAAAAGTCCAGTAGCTGACCGGATAGTTCTCACGATCGTGCATGTCGCCATGGGAGTTGAACTTGGTAAACAGGGGTGTGGCATTGGGGTGACACTGGGCGCAGGTGCCGACCAGGTTTGCTTCGTTGACACTGGAAGCCGGATCATCCTTGGGGAGCACATTATGCTAGGTGTGGCAGTCGGCACAACCGGCAACCTTGTCCGGCGAACCAAGCCGGAAGTTTTTACCATGGTAGCTGTCCATATAGGTTCCCACAGCCACACTGAATACACCGTTACGCTCCATCATCTCCTGATCGGCATGACACGTCAGGCAGACCTTGGTGTGAAATTCGCGGTTGATATGGCTGTTCGGGTCTCCTAACTGTTCTATCTTGTGCAGGCTGTGACAATCGTGGCAGGCCGCAGAATCCTGGTTGCCAGCCATAACCGCCTTGCCATGACTGGAGTCGATGTAGTCTTCATGGTCATCATGACATCCAGTACACTTGGCGATGACTTTGGTTTTGTCATTTTTCCAGTAAGTGTGTGCATGGATATCTTCATGGCAGGCCGCACATGTAACGTCGTTCAGCATGTGGACACTGGAATAATGTTCGCTGGTCTCTTTTTTATGACAGCGCACGCATTTAGGTTCCTCAGGTGTGAGATCGCCTTCCATGTGCGCATCCAGAGTGGTGGAGGTGATATCGATGTGGCAGCTGGTGCAGGCATTCTGGCCATGTACAGAGGCACCATAAGTAACGGGAGAGACTACGTCATCGTGGCATTCCAGACAGACTTCGGGGGCAATGGCCATGCCGTTTTCCGCCAGAACCAGCGAGGGTGACATGAGCAAAGTCATAGTGAGCAATACAAAAGCAAAGAGTCTGCAATTCATTGAAGTTGACCTCCTGTTGATCTTCTTTTGATTCAAGCCGGGAATGTGCCGGAGTGATCTCAAAACGTGAAAATTACCGTGTATGAAAAGTAGAGAAAGTTGAGTAAAATTAATGGTGTTGTAATTTATCAGCCTGTATACAATATAAGATTAAAAAGTGTTTATCATAGGCAAGATTAAAAGTCAATCGTGAAAATATACTAAGGAAGCGTTTTGGGTATTTGTTCTAAATGGCTTGCAAGGTGAATTTGAAGCGCTTACTATGCCGACTACAACAAACGATGTTTAAGGAGTTGATGAGAAATGAGTGGTTGGCAAAGCTGGATTTGGGCTGGACTGGCTTTAGTCCTGTATGTCATTGGCGGCCTTCTGATTATGGGCGGACGGGTGATGATCGGAATTCTCGGTGCACAGGATCTGTGGGGTTGGGGTGAGGCGCGCAGTATTGGCTATATGGCCTTTGGCCTGGGTATTATTCTCTCCGTCTCGGGTGTGTTGATTATGCGGATCATGCGTAATCGCGGTAGAGCCTGAACGGATTGTTCATACGGCAGGAAAGAAAAAGGGAGCAGCCGGATGGCTGCTCCCTTTAATTTTTGCTGAAAAGACCAACTTATTTGCTGAGCAGCTGCACAACAGTGTCGGTGAAGGGGTTAGCGAAGAGGATAATCATGGCAACAACGAGACAGTAGATTGCCAGAGACTCGATCATCGCCAGACCGACCAGCATGACGGTCATGATCTTACCGCTTGCACCCGGATTGCGAGCAACGCCTTCAACTGCCTTCGAAATAGCGATACCCTGGCCGATGCCAGTACCAAAAGAGCCAAGACCCATGCCGACAGCGGCAGCCATTACACACCAAGCAAAATACTCCATTTTTCTACTCCTTCATTTAAGAGATCTGTTTTCCTATACGGTATAGGACGCAAGCACGGACATCCGTGCTTAGTGAGCTTCTTCGAGCGAACCGGCAATGTAGATCATTGCCAGCAGCATGAATACGAACGTCTGGATGAATGCAACCAGGATACCCATCAGCATCAACGGCAGCGGGACCAGGAAAGGCACCAGGGTAAAGAAAATCATCAAAACGATTTCATGGCCATACATGTTGCCAAATAAACGCAAGGTCAGCGACAGGGGACGTGCCATGTGGCCAACGATTTCGATCGGGATCATCAGTGGTGCCAGCCAGCCGATTGGTCCGCAGAAATGTTTAAAATAACCGATACCATGCTCCTTGATACCAATGATATGCGTCATGGCAAAGACTGTCAGAGCTATAGCGGCATTGGTGTTCAGGTTGGCGGTCGGTGGATAGAATCCTGGGATCAGGGCAATCAGGTTTGAAGTGAGGATAAAAAAGGCAATGGTCGCAATCAGTGGAAAGTAGGCTTTCCCCTTCGGACCCATGGTCTCCTCAATCATGTTCTCAATGCCATCAATAATTAGTTCGAGGAAATTCTGCAGACCGGTCGGGACCGTCTTGATGTTACGTTTGACCAGAACAGCAACAAGAAACAGCAGTGCCATGACCAGCCATGTATAGGTGACATGGGTGCCAATGTGCAGGTGTAGTTGGCGTGCGAGCCATTCCAGAAAAATAAATGGATGTGTCATGGTACCTAAAGTCTCCTCATACTTAAAGCGCGCGTTGTGCTGTCATCCAAAACAGGTTGATAATCACAACCGAGAGCCCTATGACCAAGCCGATGGCGTGGATTTTTACAATTGCAACCAGGACGGCCAGAATTACTGTTAAAGCTGCCAACCTGCTAAAACAACCGAACATATAACTAAATTTAGTGCCACCTGTTGCTTGACCCAAGAGCCGATCCAATGAGCTGCGCAACCAGAAAAAGCCGCCGATAGCGATCAGTCCGCCGACCAGAATTCCTATGCTCAAGGCAAGATTGCCAAAAGGCAGGCTGCCAAGCAACAGAAGGGTCAGAATGACCCAGTTGCGCCGTGCCAGTTGCGCGGGCAGCTGCTCAATCTGATCCATCGTGCTTCTGATCCTGTTCATCGTCCTGATCCAGTTCGCGCATTCCGCGTCGGGTCAGAATGAAGATGTTACGAAAACCTGCAACAATACCTATGCCGAGCCATATCAGGGTCATCCAGGGGGTTGTTCCCAACCACTTATCCAGGTAAATGCCAATAAACAGACCAATGAATGAAGCTGCCACCATAGATATCCCTATGCTTGATAAAAAGCCCAGAGATTTCATGAGTTGGCGCTTGTCTTCGACCATATTTTATATAGAATACACCTGAAGTTTAAGACCCCCTTAAATAGCACAGGGGTTTTTGACTGTCAACCGGTTTTATCGGTATTTATATGGTCTTTCTTGGCCTGTACATGTGTCAATAGTGAAAAGGTAGGGTTTACATGAAATGGAAAGCAGAGTATATTGCTGCGCTACAAAGGCTTGGTATCATCTGGAGACACATAATTTTCTCTTTAAGGAGTCAAACAATGAAGAATAAAGTAATTTTTCTGGTGGTTTTGTTGCAGATTTTTCTGCTGCCGGTGATGGTGTTGGCGGAAGAAGATGCCACTCGGCCGGAAATCATTGAGATGTGCAAAAAGGCGGAAGAACTGCTTCTGACCAACAAAGACGCCGGTATTGCCGAGATCGCCAGAGCGGATGGTCAGTTTGTCTGGAAGAACACCTATGTGTTTCTGATGGATTTTGATGGCAACATGCTGGCTCATCCGACTATCCCGCAGCTAATGGAAAAGGGGCCCCTGCTCGATCTCCTCGACAAAAACAAGGAAAACCCGAAAAAAATAATTGTCGAGTTCATAGAGATTGCCAAAACAAATGGTGATGGATGGATCTGGTATATGTGGCCGAAGCCGAACAGCCGCGAGCCAGTTGACAAATTCACCTACATCCACAGGGTCGGTTTCACCGACATGTTTGTTGGAGCCGGAATCTATAAGTAGGCGGTCTGGCATAAATAGCCAGAGATTGACCCAAACAACCAAGGGGCACATCAAATCTGATGTGCCCCTTGGTTGTTTGGGTGAAGAAACTACTGTTCGAGAGAAAAAAAAGTCAGGACAGCAAAGCCAATCATACCGACCAGTGAGCCCTGGTATCCATAGTAGGGCCAAGCCACCTTGCCGGTTCTTTCCTTGGTAATTTGTCGATAGACCTTCAGGTGCTTGTGAACCTGCCAGCGTATCTCAAAGAAACTGACCTTGATGCCGGCTGCAGTCATGCCGCGCAAAATTAGGATCGAACAGATAAAGTTGAGTATCGCAGCCGCCAGGAAAGCATAGAGAAAGTAAAGGGTCACAAGTGCTCCCGGTTAGCAGCCTGTCGGGCTGTCAATGAACTGGCTGCTGGAGAGGGGTACAAGGTCAGCGGACAACAACCTGCTGACCGTTGAATTCGACAATCTGGCCTGTGCGGATCTTGCAGCGTTTGCGCAATTCTACCCCGCCCTCGACCCTGACCAGGCCGTCGGCAATCAAAAGTTTGGCGACGCCACCGCTCTCACAGAGCCCGGTTACCTTCAGCAGGTTGTGCAATTCAATGTAATCGTGTTCATCCAGATCGAATTCGATCATGAGTTTTTGTAACTTCCACGACGATTGCGCGGAGGTTTCTTTCCGCCCGGTTTGAAGAATTTTCTTTCGCTGTTTTTTGTGTCGAATTTGCGTTTCGTTTGACCGTTATGTGTCTGGTCTCTGTCGTCGGAAGGGCTTATCTGCAACTGTTGCCCACAAACCCAGACTTTTTGCAACTGCCGGAAGGTTGCCGAGGGCATGTTTTGCGGGAGGTCAACGAAACAATGATCATTATTAATTTTGATTTGACCGATGTCGCGACTTTTAATGTTTGCTTCATTGGCAATCGCACCAACGATATGTTTCGGTTCCACGCCGTGGGTTCGGCCGACTTCTATCCGGTAGCGCCTAAGGTGGGTGTCGGAGGCAACGTGGCTGCGGCCGGAATATGCCGGGGCTTCGGCAGGGGCAACCAACTCTTCAGCAGCGCCATCGTCTATTTGTAGCGGTTTGTCCTTCTGAACCAGGTAGGCGAGGGTTGCGGCAATCCTGCGCAGTCCGACATCGTACTGGTGCTGATAACTGTCGATCAGTTCCTCGAAAAACTCCAGATCCTGGGATTCCATTGCTTCAGCAATCTGTTCCTTGAAGAGGCCGGTGCGGCGGTTGGAGATATCCTTGCGACTCGGCAGGCTCATTGCCTTGATCGGCTGGCGAGTCGCTCGTTCGATGGCTGCCAACATGCGTCTTTCCCGGGGGGCGACAAAAAGAATCGCTTGCCCTTCACGGCCGGCTCGGCCAGTACGACCGATGCGGTGAATATAAGATTCTGTATCGTAAGGAATGTCGTAATTGATGACATGGCTGATGCGCTTCACGTCCAGTCCACGGGCGGCGACATCTGTGGCGACCACGATGTCAAGGGTTCCCGCTTTCAATCGTTCCACGGTTTTCTCCCGTAGTGACTGGGTCATGTCGCCGTTCAGCGGCGCACAGGAGAAACCGCGCGATTCAAGCTTCTCAGAGAGCTCAACCGTTGCTATTTTGGTGCGCACGAAGACAAGCATGCCTTCGATCTCTTCTGCTTCGAGAATACGTGTCAGGGCATCCAGCTTGTGCAATCCCTTGACCTGCCAGAAGCGCTGGGCAATGGTCTCGACGGTTGAGGTTTTTGCTTTGATATGAATCTCAACCGGATCCTTCATGTGGCGCCGGGCAATTTTCAAGACCTCTTTTGGCATAGTCGCAGAAAAGAGCGCGGTCTGCCGTTCTGCCGGGGTCTCCTTCAGGATCTGCTCGACATCGTCGATAAAACCCATGCGCAGCATTTCGTCAGCTTCATCGAGAACAACGCATGCAAGATTCGTAAGGTTCAAGGTGCCGCGTCGCAAGTGATCCTGAATCCGTCCCGGGGTGCCGACCACGGCGTGGACGCCTCGATGCAGCTGCCGAAGTTGTTGGCTCATGCTCTGGCCGCCGTAAACCGGAAGAACCTGGAACCCCTTCAGGTGACGAGCGTAGGTGCGGATTGCTTCAGAGACCTGCAGGGCAAGCTCGCGGGTGGGTGTGAGCACCAGGATTTGTGGACTTTTCTTCTTAAGGTTGAGTCGGCTCAATAGTGGCAGGGCAAAGGCCGCAGTTTTACCGGTTCCGGTCTGGGCTTGTCCGAGCAGGTCGCGTCCCTCCAGAAGCGGTGGAATGCTGCGAGCCTGTATCGGCGAAGGTGTTTCGTAGCCGATTTCATCTATAATCCGGTGTATTGCTGGAGCGAGTTCCAATTCGGCAAAGGTCGTCAATTTGTCTTCTGTCATGGGTTTCCTGTGCTTAGCTGTTTTACTGTTTTTTGCGAGAGTCTCTTGTAAATTATACGGAAAAGCCCAGTCTGGCCGGGTTGTTTGGATGTTGGGGTGCGAATAACGAGTCGCTGTTGCAGTTGCCAGGTTCAGGGAGGCGGCGAACTTAACCCATCAGTTAATCGAGCGCAACTCATTAATTTGGAATAGAATTAAGTTGTCAGCGTGACCCTAGTTTTGCGAGTAGAATGCCGGCGCCGCGATTAATAATATGCTCGCGCGGCAAGGAGGAAAAAACTGGTTCCTTGCGGGCGCCGAGATGAATGAGTTCATCGATGATCAGTTGATGGCGTTTGAATTTGAGCCCCTTGCGTAAAGACTTGATAGCCTTGCGTTTCTGTCCGGCGATTATGTAGATGCGACTGAGTTGATAATAGTGGTCCGGGTTATCGGGTTCTGCCTGGAGAGCTTCCCGGCAGAGAGTCATGGCTTGCTTATATTGTCGGCGTTCTTTCGCCAGGCAATAGGCCAGCTTGGATTTGAGACCAGGTTGTGGCTGAATGGCGTGAGCCATTTCAAACTGTAGCAGCGCTACCAGAGTGTCGCCATTTTGCAGGGCACGATCACCTTTGTGAAGCAGACCATTGAGGGTGTCTGACATCTGTACCTCTCTAGCTAGGTTGAGAAAATCTCTATAATGTTGTTTTTGTAAGACTAACGCAACTCCTTATTTTCGGCAATAAGGCCAGTAGAATAAGGTGCCGAGGTTGGTATAAAGAGTTGCCTGTGCTTGTGTGCTGAGGTATTGTAAGACGTTAATCTTGCTGTTGATT
>JAUWTX010000088.1 GCA_030614505.1 Desulfuromonadales bacterium | reverse complement strand
GTGACCAACGGCTATACGACGACAGAAGCGCTAGAATCAATTGCTCCATATCTTGATGCTGCCAATGTTGACCTCAAGGGGTTTTCTGACCAGGCCTACCGGAAAGTGACCGGTGCCTCGCTCGATGGCGTGCTTGACTGTCTGCGTGATTACCGTCGGCTGGATATTTGGCTCGAAGTCACGACTCTGGTGATTCCGGGACATAACGACAGCGAGGATGAGCTGCGTCAAATTGCCGCTTTTATTGCCGATGAACTGGGTCAAGATGTGCCCTGGCACATCTCCGCGTTTTACCCGACTTACAAGATGCTTGATCGACCGTCAACACCGGTATCAACCTTGTCCCTGGCCCGGGATATTGGCCGACAGGCTGGACTGGAATATGTTTACCTGGGTAATGTTGATGACCCCTGTGCGGGAGATACGATCTGTCCTGGGTGTGGGGAGACGGTTATCCGTAGAAATGGTCTGCAGTTCATTGATACTGAATTGACTGATAATCGCTGCAACCATTGTCAGTACGAGCTTTCCGGTGTTGCTTTGCACGACTGACAGGCAACATCATAAAGATTGATCGTAGCATTGCAGGAACTTCAGATTTCGAGCAAATGATTGGGCCCGCCGACGTTAACGTCGGCGGGCCCAATCATTTTGCGAGATTTGACCGATTTAGAAGTGGTATCCCAAACTTAATGCGAAGAGGTAGATGTCTGTGTTGTACTCGCCGTTTGCGGTGCTAACCGGCATGCCGGCAGCCAAGGAGCCCAGGGGGTCTCCGATCGTGGTGTTCTTGTCGCGTTGGTAATGATACTCGTAGCCAAAGGCACCGGAGAGTGTCCAGGCCTCATAGGTTAAGTCCGTACCGATCGTAAACAGGTGGGCATCCGTGTCCGGGATGAGCGGGTCAAAAGTTGAGTTCGGTACGGCGTTTTCACCGTAAAGGTATCCGAAGTTGATGGCCACTTTTTCATTTAGCCGGTAGCTTCCGCCGATGTTATAGGCCCATGTCGAGTGCCAGTCGCGTGGCTGAGAGATAGCTGACTGTCCTAAAAAAGGTAATTCCAGTTCGAGGGTCATCGTGTCATTACTGTCCCAGTCTTCCCAGCGGGCACCGATTTCGACAATCAAATTATCAGTAATTTGTGTGGCGATACCAGCTACGAATTGGGCCGGAAGTTTGATCTCTGAGGACGCCATACTGTTGGGGAACAGGAGAGTAAGGCGCGGATCTACACGACTGAAAGACAAATCCCCATCGACGTCGACGTCAACCTGGCTTCGATAGGCCATACCGATTGAGACGCGGTCCGTTGCCTTGAACAGAGCGCCAAGATTGAATCCACAGCCCCATCCATCGCCGGAAAACTTCTGTTCAACATCTGGTAAAAGCTCATATACTGGTCCGCCCAAAGCAGGCGGAAGCATGGAACCAACAACTGTCTGGTTGACCATGGCGCGCAGATCCGTATCCACGTAAATAAAATCCAGACCTGCAGCAAGTGAGAAACGGTCTGTCACCCGATACGAAAGGACCGGATTGATGTTCATGGAGAACATCTCGACATAAGTCCCAATATAGCGACCCTCATAATCATCGTCCCATTCGCTTGAAAGACCAAACGGGAAGAAGATACCAAGTCCAGCTGTCATCTTATCACTGATTTCGTGCGTGTAATAAATTGTACTGGGAAAATTCCAGCTGCTGTCAGCATCTTCAGTTTGACCAGTGCTGTTCAATTTCACCTCTCGATCAACATAGACAGCCGTTGTGCCAACCTCGATTTGTCGACCAGGGATATCGTTCAATAATGCGGGGTTGAAATAAAGTGATGAAGGCCCGGTCGGGTGCGCTACAACCGCATTAGCCTGACCAAGACCCGAGGCGCCCTGAGTGAAGACGCCGTACCCAGAACCGAGGGCAGTTGTGGCGATGGAGATGAAGCAGATGCTGAACAGAAATATTTTTGACATCATGAGACCTCCAGGGGGGTGTTATAAAATTATGAGAAAACTCTTCTTCATTTTTAATATTTTTGTTGGGACTTCTAAACTTGTTTGTTAAGCTCCTCAGCCGGGGGCAGTCAATAAAATCAGGAGCACTTTTGTGAGCAACCAACCGTATTTCCCCGAAAGCGAAAGAGAGCTTGAACGTCTGGTCAAGAAGACAGACGAGCAGGCTGTTATTGACCAGGCTCTATGGGCCGGGCTTCAACCGGGTATGCGCGTCCTCGATGTCGGGTGCGGCCCAGGCGTAACAACAGCATGTTTGGCCAAGGTGGCTGGGCCGTCCGGAAGCGTAGTCGGTATGGACCGTTCCGAAGAGAGGATCAACCATGCCCGCATCAATCATGGCAACGACCATGTCAGTTTTGTTCAGCGCAATTTCTTCTCCGATTTAAGCGACCTAGGCGAATTTGATTTCGTCTGGGTGCGCTTTATCCTCGAATACTTCATGAAAGAGGCTTCTCAGCTTGTCACCCATGTCTCTGAGACCTTGAAGCCGGACGGCATTCTCTGCCTGGCCGATCTTGATCACAACTGCCTGAATCACTATGGCCTTCCGGAACGCCTGGATCGAACCTTCCAGAAAATCGGCCAGGCACAGATGGATAACAACAACTTCGACCCCTACATGGGGCGTAAGCTTTTTTCGTTCCTCCATGATCTTGGCTGCCGGGACATCCAGGTCGACGTACGGACACATCATCTTGTCTACGGCGACTTGTCAGAGTTCGACCGCTGGCACTGGTGGCAAAAGATCGAACTGGCAGGACGCCGGTCTGGTTGGACTTTCGACGATTATGCCGATGGCTTTGCCGGATTCGAAGCCGAGTTCAAGGAATATTTTTCAAACCCACGACGCTTTGCCTACACCCCGCTTGTGATCACACGAGGTGTAAAACACTCTGTGGCTTAATCCTGTATTCACTGGTTGCTCACAGCTCCAGTCTAATGAAGTCTTCCATTCTGCGGCAGGTTTACATCCAAATAGTCGGCCATTAGTTCTTCGTCGCTATTTTCAAAATCGGTCAACTCAATGCCATAGCCTTTTGGATAGAAAGGCTTCGGCCGGTTGTCGCCGGTATTGTCCCATGCTATGCGTCCGGCTGCTGTAAGAGGCCTTTCCTGGCCGGGCAGGAAGACTTCGATTTTCACGTAAACATCTTTCTGGAGATTCTTCGGTACCGTAACGTAGAGGCCGTTCAGACTGATGTCGTGAGCCTTCCCCTGGAAATTATTGTCTGTTTCCTGGATCTTTACCGGGGCATTGACCGAAAGCCGCTTGGAGCGAATTTTACAGACTTCGCAACTTCCTTCTCCACCATATGGCCCGCCGTTGAAATGCCTTTTGTGATAGCGAATGAAAGCATCGACTACCTGTGGATCGAAAGCTGTACCACTCTGCTCCTGAACTAGATCGAGAGCGACATTGATTGGCATAGGTTCGCGATAGTGGCGCTTCGACGTGATTGCTTCAAAAAAGTCAGCCACGGCTACAATCCGGGCTCCTAGTGGAATGTCCTCTGATTGCAACCCCTCTGGATAGCCCGTACCGTTCCATTTTTCATGGTGAAAACCAGCAATGAGTGGCACATCCTGGTATTTCCCCTCAAAATTAATCTGTTCAAGGATTTCGCGCGTTTGCAAACTGTGAGTCTTGATGACCTCATACTCATCCTTGGTCAGGCGCCCCTCCTTTTTGAGGATAGCATCCGGGATTCCGATTTTTCCATAGTCGTGCAGCAGAGCGGCGACGCGCACACATTCGCGGAATTCGAAGCCGAGTCCCATCTCATCACATATGCCCACAGAGTACTCGGTCACCTTCTCGCTATGGCCGGCTGTCAGCGGATCTCGCGCATCGATTGAAGCGGCAAGAACCTGTAGAGTGGAACGGAATTCCCTGTCCTTAGCCAATAGTAATTCAGCGTTACGAATAGCTACTCCTATCACTGGCGCAATCCCCATTAGAAGTGATTTGTCCCGCTGCATGAGCGGACGACTTGATTTAAGGTTATCGACGGCCAGCACCCCGACCGCTTCCCCTTCACAGATGATCGGGCAGCAGACAAAAGATTTCACATTCAATGCTTTTGCCAGATTGACACTGTGGGTTGAGTGCCGTCTTTCGAATGTTTCGAAATCATCAACCAGGAAAGGAACCTGATTCCTGAAGGCTTCAACAAAGACACCTCGTGATGTCGGGTTATCCAGTCGGAAGCTTGCCTGTTGCAGGATGTGTCGATGTTCATCGATATGTCCGAAGCCGGCCCGGTATGACAGTTTGGTTTTCGACTCATTTGCAAGCAGAATCATCCCACGGTCAAAATCAAGACGTTTTTCCAGCGTTTTGATGACCTTGTTGATGACTTTGTCGATTGAAGACTGCAGGCTGATAGCATGCCCGATTTCGCTGGTGAGCATGGCGTTGTTGTAGTTGGCGTCAAGTTGATTGATGAGCTGGTTTCGCGATGAGCTCAAATGGTCGACGCTGGCTGAAACTTCATCAAGCGTTGCCCCCATGGCGAGACGATCAAGCAGGATGTAAAGACAGACAGATGTTGGTACCGTGCCGAGTAGTATGGCCGGGTTTATGAACAGCAGCGATGAATTGAAGAGTGGCAAGAGGGTTAACGAGATGTTCCTCCAGCGCCTCATTTGCGCTGTTTTAGAAATGCTCCATTTGACGATATATCGGCAGCGAGGTTCACCATTGAATATGCATTCCGGGTGTTCGATGGCAACCAGGTTGTAGTGAAACGCTTTGATGGTAGCCTCGAACAGACCCAAACGATTTTCACACTGGAATGGTTCCTCGTTGCTGCCATACTGCGGTTTGACGATGATCTCAACGGCGGTGTCATCCAATTTGCGGGACGTATATGTCGACGAGCGTACCAGTTGTTTGGTGACCTCCCCGATTTTGGCAAACACTGTGTGGGGGTTGGTAAAACTGAGCACGTAAGAGCGCATGAAGCTGGTGGATTCCAAATTAAAGACATATTGTCCGGCCTCTTTGGCAAGCTGCGGGTTGCCGGTCAGTTCAATGGCCCGTTTGGTGAACCGGTTGATCTGTTCCTGGGTCAACCAGTGAGATTCGTCGGCTGCTTCCCATGGCATAATCTCTGCGTATGTCAGTACCTCGTTAATATCCAGATGAGAGTAACGTTTGCTGATCAGCCGGATATACGGATCGATCAGGAAGCTATTGTAGAGTTCTTTGTTCTGCTGTGAAGGGCTCATCTTAGTCTGGCTCTCTTCATGAACTTATGCAGATAACGCATGTAATCATCCCAGAAGCGGGAGCTTATGACATTGCAGCGATATGTCTTCTCGTATGAGATGTTGTTGTCAGTCATAAACTCGGCAGGGTGGACCATTACAGGGAATTTCTTCATCTTGAACTTGACCGCCACCAGTGACAGCACGAATTTGAAGTCTTTCGGTTTGAAACCGCTGTCGTCCACCACGTACATCTGAAGCGCGTTGGTCAGGTCCGAAAAGTTTAATCCGACATCGGTCCGGTTGATTGCCAGAACAGCCTTAAGCTCCCCGTTCTTCCTGATGCTCATATGGTGGACTTCACGTTTGAGCCCTGATTTGGAATACTCGTCAGATAAGGTGTTGATACCCATGCTTTCCGGTGTTAGGTCGAATGCGTCGAGGAGTAATCCGCCGGAAATTTTTTCGTAACAGCCACGCAGGTCCTCTAGATCCCCTTTCCTTGTGACGGTTAGTTCCCAGCGACCAGTTGTGTCCCATTCATCATCTGTAGGCACTGCTTCGAAATTGAGGTAGGCAAAGTCGTCGATGGAGCAGGCCTTGGGGTTATTCAGATGCTCAGTGGCTCCACCGTAAAACTTCATCGGGAACTTGTTGGTGGTGCGGTAAAATCCCGTGGTGTATTGGGCGTTGGCTGAATCGACGAGATGAGTGTCGTTGATAAAGGCACACAAGCGATCCAGAACGATCAACCCTGATTTACGTTGTCCGTTCAGAGAGGCATGATGGTGCAGACACCAGGTTTTCTCGTAGAGGCGCAGCATGGCAACATGGCTCAGGATAGTGTTGTGCTCCATATGGATGAAGTGTCGCGCTATCTTGGGTTGCCGGGTGTAAAGTTTGGTATAGGTCTCCTTGAACTTCTCTTTATTGCCCACCAGTGATGCGTATTTTTGTGGGTAGATAAAGCCGGTTTCAAAAAAGAAGTCCCATAGGGCGTCGACGTCAACCTGGTGCGATACATATGTATTCGGATCCTTGGCCTGTTGAAGCAGGGAGACCAGCTCCATGTGTTCAATGGCATCGATGTCCAACAGAGCCAGGCCGATCTTGACCATGTTGCCGTCCGGCAGATGAGTCCGATGGATGACTTGTGCGGTACATTCGAGCTTTGATCTGCTGGTCAGGTGTATCCCGACATCTTCAAGGATCATCCCTGGTAGCAACGTGGCTCCCTCGTAGGGTTCAACCAAGGCAAACCCGGACCCGGAGAGATCAATCATCTTAAGTGTCATGGCCTTTTTGGTGATTGGATGCGTAAAGGCGACATTGAGGTTCGGCATCAGTTCTTGACGATCTGATCGGAATTCCCGGGCACGAAAACGTGGGAACTGATTGCGGGAAGGTTTCAGGACAAACTCCCGGGATGCCCGGTCGTCTGTGTGTCGGATCACGTTGCAGTCACCTACGTAGACGATTCGGGAATTGTCGGACAGGGTAAGGTTTACGGGGATGTTGCCATTGACCCAATCGAATGTTTGCGGTGGGTCGGCCTGCAGGACAACCCGAAAATAAAAGGCATTAAAGTCGACCATGTGCCCTTGGTAAACGGCACTGTTGACCACCATGCTGGCCTTGATGTCCGGACATTGATGTCTTTTGATTGCTCTTGCATGTGCTTCAAAGCTCTCTTCAGGCAACCTGACAGTGATCTGCCGCTCGTCAACCGAAATCAGGGAGGGTACAACCTGGAGACTCCTCTGGCCGTCAGCCATAACGAAATTGGTCAGATCGAAGGCCCGCAGTCGCTGGTCATTACCTTCTTCGACTTCTGCCCAGACGCATTCCAGATCTTCATCCATGCATGGTTGAGGGTGGGCGTACATCGATATGGTGTGGCCGTGTTTTTTGTGCTTCAGATTGAAGAGGACTGGCTCCCCTTTGAAGTTCAGCCGGTTGAGTTTGTTGATCAATTGGGAAAGCGACACCCTCTGCTTCCGGGGTTTCGCTTTGGGGAACAGATGGATGTTGTCATGGGAGTCGGGCTGTTCGATGGTCTTTTCTAGTCCCATATCTTCTTTGTTTCACCACAGATTTCGCAAGTTATGATGCTATTATATATTTAATTATATGAAAATTAATGGTAATTATAGGTAAATTAAGCTTAATGTCAAGTAAATTATATGAAATTAAACAGTTTGTCGAGGCTCTGCCAGCACGCAGCGGGCGTAGAAAAATACAAGGATAT
>JAUWTX010000110.1 GCA_030614505.1 Desulfuromonadales bacterium | reverse complement strand
CTCGGCTGCGCCTTCCCCGAAGGCGAGCAGGGCATGAATGTGGCACGGATTGCCGCGCTGAAGGCAGGTATTCCCTACCAGGTGCCTGCGCAGACGATCAACCGCTTCTGTTCTTCGGGTCTGCAGTCCATCGCCTTGGCTGCCGAACGGATCATGGCTGGTTTTGCCGATTGCATCATTGCCGGTGGTGTCGAGTCGATGACCACTGTGCCGATGGGTGGCAACAAGTACAGTGCCAATCCTGGCCTTGTGGCTGACTGGCCGGAAGCCTTCGCCGCTATGGGCATTACTGCCGAGCTGGTGGCTGATCAATATGGCATCGATCGCCAGGCTCAGGATACCTTCGCTGCAGGAAGTCATGTCAAAGCGGCCGCAGCCATCGAAGCTGGTCGTTCCACCGATGAGATTATACCGGTGGAGATTGAAAAAACGACCATCGTTAAAGGCAAGGTGAAAAAAGAGAGCGAACTTGTTGGCATCGACGACGGCGTGCGAGCCGATACCACAGTCGAGGGGTTGGCCCGGCTTAAGCCGGCCTTTAAGCTCGGGGGCACCGTGACAGCAGGTACTTCCTCACAGATGACAGATGGGGCCGCCGCTACTCTGGTGGTGTCTGAGGAATTCCTCAAGGACCTTGGCAAGGACCCTATGGCCCGCTTCGTAGCTTTTGCCGTCAAGGGGGTTCCACCGGAAATTATGGGTATCGGTCCGATTGAGGCAATCCCCGCAGCACTCGGCATGGCCGGGCTGAAGCAGGATGACCTCGGCCTGATCGAGCTCAACGAAGCCTTCGCCGCCCAGTCTCTGGCGGTGATCAAGGAGCTGGGGTTAAACCCGGAGATCATCAATGTCAACGGTGGTGCCATCGCCCTTGGCCATCCTCTGGGTTGCACCGGCGCCAAACTGACGGCGACCCTGCTGCATGAGATGGGACGTCGCGACAGCCGCTATGGCATGGTTTCCATGTGCATTGGTGGTGGTATGGGTGCGGCCGGGATTTTTGAACGGGTGTAAACAAATTGTTTTCGTGATTATTCAGCATTATAAAAGTGTCATTTCCGAGGGTGTAATCGGGAATCCAGCCTTTCAAACCATGGATCCCCGATAGAATCATTCGAGGATGACAGATGCTTTTGCAAACAATCTTTTAGAGAGGTGAGTCATGGCAGAGAGAATTTTAAAGGGTGGTGAATATCTGGTTACGGAAGTGACTTGTGAAGAAATCTTTACTCCCGAGGAATTTACCGATGAACAGAGACAGATTGCCGAGACTACCGAGCAATTTGTTGAAAATGAAATTCTGCCGCATATCGATGAGATTGAAGAACAGAATTTTGACCTGGTGGTTGAGGGGATGGCAAAATGCGGAGAACTTGGCCTGTTGATGATCGATACTCCCGAGGAGTATGGTGGCCTGGAACTCGACAAGGTGACCAGCATGCTGGTCGGTGAGAAGATTGCCCCCTCCGGAGCATTCTCCGTTGCCTACGCGGCTCATACCGGGATTGGTACTCTGCCTCTGGTTTACTATGGTACGGAAGCGCAAAAAGAGCAGTACCTGCCGAAGCTGAACACCGGGGAGTGGATTGCGGCCTACTGTCTGACTGAGCCGGGTTCGGGTAGCGATGCCCTGGGTGCCAGGGCGACAGCGACCCTTTCCGATGATGGTCAGCACTATATCCTTAATGGGACCAAGCAGTTCATCACCAACGGTAGTTTCGCCAAGCTCTTCATTATCTTTGCCAAGATCGACAAAGAGCATTTCACCGCTTTTCTGGTTGAGAAGGATTATGAAGGTCTGGTTGTCGGTCCTGAAGAGAAAAAGCTTGGCATTAAAGGCTCATCGACAACTCAGATTATTCTGGACAACTGCAAGATCCCGGTGGAGAACCTGCTCGGCGAGATCGGTAAGGGCCACAAAATTGCCTTCAATGTTCTCAATGTCGGGCGCTTCAAGCTGGGGGCCTGTGTTACCGGTGCTGCCAAACAGGCATTGGTGGTTGGTGTCAAGTATGCCAATGAACGCAAACAGTTTGGTCAGCCAATCAGCGAATTTGGTGCAATTCAGGAAAAAGTTGCCGACCTGACCGCAGATATCTTTGCCGCCGAGTCTCTGGTTTACCGTTTGGCCGGTTTGCTTGACACTAAACTGGCGACGATCGACAAGGGAATCGACAACTATTACGTGGAATATCAAAAGGGTATCGAGGAATACGCCCCGGAATGTGCAATTTCCAAGGTGTTCTGCAGTGACGTTCTGGCTAAGGTGGTTGATGAAGTGCTGCAGATTCACGGTGGTTATGGTTTTGTCAGTGAGTATCCGGCTGAGCGTTTTTATCGGGATGAGCGGATCAACCGGATTTTCGAAGGGACCAACGAGATCAACCGGTTGCTGATTCCCGGTATGATTCTGCGCAAGTCAATGAAGGGGGAATTGCCGTTGCAGGCTGAGGCGATGAAGGCTTTCGAATCGTTGATGACTCCGAGTTTTGAAGAATTGGATGAGACGGTTCCTTTTGCCGCCGAAAAGGCACTGCTGAAAAATCTCAAAACACTCTTTTTGATCCTTGCCGGAACCGGTGTCCAGAAGCACATGGACAAACTGGCCAATGAGCAGGAAATCCTGTTGACAGCTGCCGACATGGCCATCCAGATATTTGCCATTGAAAGCGCTGTGCTGCGTGCTGAAAAAGCTTGCCGGTCAGCGAGTGACAGTAAAAAGAAGTTGCTCGAGGCTACAGTTAAAGTTTTTACTTTTAATGCGACTGAAATTGCTGGTACTGCCGCCAAGAAAGGTGCTTATTTTGTCGAAGAAGGAGACACTCTGCTGATGATCCTTTCCGGGGTGCGCCGATTCGCCAAATACGATGCGACTGGCTTGCTGCAGGCTAAGCGCTTGTTGGCTCAGGCTGCCTGTGGAGAGGAAAAGTACCTGTTTTGAACCGGTGTGAAATGGTGTGGCTGGGATGAAGCAGCATACTATTAACACTGATTACCTGGTTGGCCCGGTTCACTGTTATTCCGGTGAACTTGGCGGTGAACTGGTTCTTTTTGATACCGGTCCACCAACAGGTGAAGCTCAAGCCTGCTTACGCGAGCAGCTTGACCTGTCCAATCTTAAGCATGTGGTGATCACGCATTATCATATTGATCATTGCGGTTTGGTCTCCTGGCTCGAAAAGGAGACAGATGCAAGTTTGTACATTCCCTATCAGGACACCCTGAAAATTACCGGGCATGAGGAACGCCTCGAAAAGTTGGCAGAACTGCTGCTGCAGACCGGTTTTGACCAGAAATACTTGGAAGGTTTTCTCAGGGTGATGAACACCGATGAAGTCTTTCCGCAGTTCCCGGAAAAATTCCTGACAGTTGAGAATGATCTCCCGGAACACCTCGGTATCGAGGTGATTGCCTGCCCTGGGCACTCGCAGAGTGATCTGGTGCTAGCTGGTCCTGACTGGGCGGTGACCGGTGATGTTCTGCTACGGGGGATTTTTCAGGCGCCTCTACTTGATATCGATCTCGAAACAGGTGAACGTTTTCGTAATTACGAGTCTTATTGCACAACCTTGGTCAAACTGGCGACCCTGCGAGGCAAACAGATACTGCCGGGGCACCGCAACTCGATCGATTCGATTGACGACACGATCCTGTTTTATGTCGGCAAACTATTAGATCGGGCTGCACAGTTGCATCGGTTTTCCAGCAAGGACAATGTAGCCCACATTGTTGGTCAACTCTTTGGCGGTGGGCAAGGTCATCCTTTTCATCTTTATCTCAAGGCTTCAGAGCTTGTTTTCATGAGAGACTTGATGCGTTGCCCTGATCTTTTACGGATATCTCTCGACCAAATAGGTTTGTTTGAGCCTGTCTCTGAAAAATTTCTGCAAACGGTTTACACTTAGACTATTTAAGGAGCCATCATGGGCCATCATCTCGGTAGTAAAAATAGTATTGTTCCTCTGATTGATCGTCTAAACAAGAATCCGGTCGGTCTTGTTGACAGTGAAAAGCTACGCCAGATATTGACTCTGCTGTTCAATGAAGAGGAGGCGTTCGTCGCGTCTAAATTCCCTCTGGAAGAAGCAACTGTCGAGGAACTCGTCCGGCAGACAGGTCTTGCCGAGGATGAATTGCTGCTTATCCTTGATAATATGGCCGAGAAGGGATTGGTTATGGACTTGCCTTATGCCGACACGACCTATTATATGCTGATGCCGGGTCTGATCGGTTTCTTCGAATTTACTTTTATGAAAGACCGCACTGACCTGCCTCTGCCGGAACTGGCCCGCTTGATGACCGAGTACCTGTTTGAAGATACTACACAAGGGCAGGCCAAAGAGTTCTTCGGCAACAAAACCAACCTGACCAGATCCCTGGTCTATGATGATGCCGTTCCTGTCAGTTCGGAAGTCAGTAATTACGAAAGTGCACGTGAAATAATTTCTACAGCCGGTTACGGTGCGGTTGGAATGTGCTATTGCCGTCACAAGAAAGAGCACCTTGGCGAAACCTGCGCCAAGCATGCCCCTGTTGAAGGAACCTGTATTTCACTTGGGACTGCAGCAAGGTTTATGGTTCGCAGGGGGTTTGCCGAAGAGAAGAGTACGGAAGAGCTACTTGCAATTCTTGACCAGGCCAGAGAACTCAAGTTGACTCATATTACTGACAATGTTCGCCATAAGCCAACGTTTGTCTGTAACTGCTGCTCCTGCTGCTGCGAATTGATGAGTGGGGTGAAAGCTGGTTACAGCGATGGTGTCGCCAAAACACCTTTCCTGGCTGCAGTTGATGTGGAAAAATGCAACAATTGTGGTCTCTGTTTTTCTGCCTGTAATGTGGATGCAATCACATCGGCCACAAGTCAGTCCGGTGTTCATGCCGTTATTGATGTAGTGCCTTGTCTGGGCTGTGGAGCTTGTGTTCCTGCCTGTGCCCGGGGGGCTATCTCGTTGGTTGAGCGTGCCGAGAGACCAATCCCGCCGGAAAAGCGTAAAGATATGTTTGTCGCAATTTTAAAGGAAAAGGGGCGACTGAAGCCTTATCTTGTGAGTGGTGCCAAGAAGAGAGTGGGGCGTCTGTTAGCCAGAAAAAAAACGTAGTGACCAATCAGGACTGTTCTAGCAACAGGTCGGAAATTCGGCTTCGGTAGTTAACGATATCCTTGCGCAAAGATGTCAAATTGGCGACCTTGTCGTCAATCTTGCCAATATGCAGGTCAAGAATATCAAGCACTTGTGGTGTGATCCTGTCGAAGTCCTGGTTGTGGGTGTCGAAGGTGTCGGCCAGATTCAGCATCTCTTTCAGACTGATGCCGAGTTCTTTCAGCTTGAGGATAAACTTGATGCGGAGAACATCGTTCCGGTTGTAGTTGCGTGCTCCACCGCTACTCCTTTTGGAAGCACCCATGAGGCCGATTTCCTCGTAATAACGGATGGTTCGCGTGGTGATACCGAGCTCTTTGGCAAGATTGCCAATCTGTATCAAGGTCTCTTGAGGTTCTGTCATATGCTTCCCTTTACGTAAACGTTCTATTGGTTTTAGCATTGATGACTCTTAACGTCAATATTTCTATGGCAGCTCAGGTATCGACACGGTCTTAAAGGAGAATGAAATGGTCGAAGAGATTTTTGCCAATCTGGGGAAACACTTTCAGGCAAACAAGGTTGCGCATAAACAGGTTTTCTATTTCTCTGTGGACGAGGTGAAGAAAACGGTGACATTGAGCCCAGAGAGGGTTCAGGTGGAAAATGGCAAAACGGTGGAGGAGGCTGATTGTGTCTGTAAAACCAGTGCTGATTTTTTTCTGAAAATCTGGCAGGAAGGTTATCGTCCCGGTATGGGTGATTTCCTGTCCGGGAAAATCAAATCGAACAACCCTTTTGCTTTGCAAGCATTTCTGGCTGCCTTTAGTAAAGAGGATTGAATCTTACAGCCAACCTCTTTGCCGAAAAAAGTCAGCGAGTCGGTCGACGGCCTTGTCCAGGTTCTCCATTGAATTGGCATAAGAAAAGCGCAGGAAACCCTCGGCACCCTGACCAAAGTCAATGCCCGGAGTAAGAGCCACGCCGGTGGCTTCGAGAATTTCTTTGGCCAGGGCGAGCGAATCGTTAGAAATATGCCGAGCGTCGGCAAGTACATAGAATGCGCCCACCGGACGGGTGTGAACTTTAAGGCCAATCTCTTCCAGACGCGGGATCAAGTGGCGTCTCCGGCGATCGTATTCGGCGCGCATCTCTGCGACGTAAGGCTCTCCTTCACGCAAAGCTGTTACTCCGGCCAACTGCACAAAGCTGTTGGCACTAATCACCACGTTCTGATGAAATGTCTGTAGTGCTCGCACGGTACTTTTAGGTGCAATCAGGTAGCCGAGCCGCCATCCAGTCATGGCGTAGGCCTTTGAAAAGCCGCCCAGAACGAAGGCCTCTTCGGTAAACTCCAGGATACTGTGTTCCTCTCCCTCATAGGTCAAACCGTGGTAAATTTCGTCAGAGATCAGTGGTACCGGCATATCTGCTAATTTTTTCAGTTCTGTGCGGGAGAGAATAGAGCCAGCCGGATTGGCCGGAGAATTGATCAGCAAGGCGCGAGTTCTGTCGTTAATCAGTGCCTGCACCTCCTCCGGTTGTGGTTGAAACCCTTGCTCCGGTCGGGTTTGCAGAAATTGTGGTTTACCGCCGACAAAACGAATAAAGTTGGGGTAGCAAGCGTAGCCGGGGTCGGTGAGAATGACTTCGTCACCTGGGTCGCACAGGGTAGCAAAGAGCAGCAGCATCAATGGGCTGGTGCCGGAAGAGACAATGATCTGTCCCGGGTCAACGGTTACGTTGTAACGCTTCTGATAATGCTCCGCCAACGCTTCGCGCAACTCGATCCGGCCGAGAGAATGGGTGTAGCGGGTTTCACCGGCCTGCATTGCTTCACGGGCTGTTTTGATGATCGGCTCGGGAGTTGAAAAGTCTGGTTCGCCGAGACAGAGGTTGATGATCTCACGCCCTTCGGCCTCAAGCG
>JAUWTX010000197.1 GCA_030614505.1 Desulfuromonadales bacterium | reverse complement strand
TTCTGAATGGCACGCATCTGCTCATTCAAGTAGTACTCTTTCTGGCTGCGTTCCATCTGACTTTTGACACGATTGCGAATCTTCTTTTCGATCTGCAGGATCTCAACCTCACACTCCATGAGCGCCAGCAGTTTTTCCAGACGTAGCAGGGGATCCATTTCTTCCAGGATCTCCTGTTTATCGGCAATCTGCACGGTCAGGTGGGCGACAATGGTATCAGCGAAGCGACCAGGTTCTTCTACACCGGCAATTGAGGAGACCATCTCCGTAGGTATTTTCTTGCTGAGATTGGCATAAGATTCAAAGGTGTTATTGACACTGCGCATTAAAGCTTCCTGCTCAGGAGAGTCACTCTCCGGGTCAGGCAACTGCCGCAAAGAAGCAAAAATACACTCGTCGTTATATTCCAGATCAACCAGTTGTGCCCTGACCTTGCCTTCGACCAGGACCTTGACAGTGCCATCCGGCAGTTTCAGCATCTGCACGACCTGGCCCAAGGTTCCCAGGCTATACAGGTCGTCTGCCAGTGGGTCGTCGGTCTTGGGATCTTTCTGAGTAACGAGAAGCACCTGTTTATCATGCTCCATCGCCCACTCCAGGGCTTGGATCGACCGTGGCCTGCCCACGAAGAGAGGCGTTACCATGTGTGGGAAAATCACGATATCCCGTAACGGCAGAACCGGGAATGTCTCTGCTTTCGCAGATTCAGGCAGGAAGTCTTCTGTGAGTTCTGTCATATCAATATCTTCCAGCTGAGCGCAAGCCCGACAGGAACTCTATCAGGCCGACTCGGCACATTCGTAGATTATTATAGGCTGGTTACCTTTGAAAATCACATCTTCGTTGATAACAACTTCTCTGACGCGATCCTGTGAAGGAATGTCGTACATGACATCAAGCATGGCATTCTCAAGAATGGAACGCAAGCCTCGCGCACCCGTTTTGCGTTTGAGAGCCTCCTGGGCAACAGCAACCAGGGCACCATCGGTAAACCTGAGATTAACATTCTCCATATCGAAGAGCGTCTGATATTGTTTAACCAGAGCGTTCTTCGGTTCACAAAGAATCCTGACCAGCGCATCCTCATCCAGCTCATCAAGAGTGGCTACGATCGGCAGACGCCCGATAAACTCGGGGATAAGACCATATTTGAGTAGGTCACCAGGCTCAACCTGGCAGAGAATCTCTCCTATCTGCTGGTCGATCTTCTGCACAGGCTCAGCACCAAACCCCATGGTTTTGGCTCCGATTCTCTGACCAATGATAGTTTCAAGTCCAGAAAAGGCCCCACCACATATAAAGAGGATATTAGTGGTATCAACCTTGAGAAATTCCTGTTGCGGATGCTTGCGGCCGCCCTTCGGCGGTACGCTGGCCGTCGTGCCTTCTATGATCTTGAGTAAGGCCTGCTGCACACCTTCACCGGAAACGTCTCTGGTAATCGATGGCGAATCAGACTTGCGGGCAATCTTGTCGACCTCGTCGATATAGATAATCCCGCGCTGGGTCTTCTCCAGGTCGTAATCAGCAGCCTGCAAAAGACTCAGGATAATATTCTCGACATCCTCGCCGACATAACCGGCTTCAGTCAGATTGGTTGCATCAGCAATGGCAAAGGGAACGTCAAGGACTCTGGCCAGGGTCTGGGCCAGCAAGGTTTTACCGCTGCCTGTAGGACCTAGCAACAGGATATTGCTCTTCTGTACTTCAACATCTCCAGTTTTTTCTGCTATATCCACACGCTTGTAATGATTGTAGACGGCAACCGCCAGAACCTTCTTGGCACGTTCCTGGCCAATCACGAAGTCATCCAGGACCGCCTTGAGATCGGCCGGCTTCGGCAACTTGCCACCAGCTAAGGGAGTCTCGTCGAGTTGCGCCTCTTCCGCGATGATATCCTTGCACAGTTCAATACATTCGTCGCAGATATAAACTGCCGGCCCTGCAATCAGCTTTTTTACTTCTTCCTGCTCTTTTCCGCAGAAAGAACAAGTTAACTGGTCACCTTTGCCACTCTTTTGCGTCACTAATTCACCTCTTGAAAAATCCGGTTCTTCCCATGAGTCGGTCGGACCATATTGGGCCGAACAGAAGGGTTTGTAACCGGTCCATTAATCGTCTGACGGTTTTCTGGTCACTATGCCGTCGATAATACCATACTCTTTTGCTGCTTCGCTACCCATGAAGAAATCGCGCTCCGTATCGGCCGTCAACTGGCTAAGCTTCTGACCTGAGTGCTCGGCCATGATGCGGTTGAGAGTCTCTTTGAGACGCAGGATTTCCTGGGCATGGATACTGATATCCGTTGCCTGCCCCTGGAAGCCACCTAGCGGCTGATGGATCATAATGCGCGCATGCGGCAAGGCATAGCGTTTGCCGGGCGCACCCGAGGCCAGCAACAGAGCACCCATACTGGCTGCCTGACCGACACAGATGGTTGACACCGGCGCCTTGAGGTACTGCATGGTATCATAGATCGCCAGACCGGAAGTAACCGTCCCCCCTGGCGAATTGATGTAAAGATGAATATCTTTTTCGGAATCTTCCGACTCAAGAAACAGCAACTGAGCGATAATCAGGTTGGCCACATGATCATCGATGCCTCCGCCGAGGAAAATAATCCGATCTTTGAGTAGCCGCGAAAAAATATCGTAGGAACGTTCACCGCGACCGGTTTGCTCCACGACCATCGGAATCAGATTCATGCGTCCTCCTTATCGGCCTTCTTCTCAGTGTCCTTTTTGGCTTTCTTCTCAGTATTCTTTTTGGGCTTTTCCACCGCTTCCTTTTTGGGCTTCTTCGGAGCGATCTCTTTCACCTTGGCACTCTCCAGCAGAAAGCCGACGACCTTCTCTTCAGCAATTTGTGCCATCAACCCGCTGCGAGCTTCGGGACCAGCATAATATTTTTTCACCATGTCGATGGGAGCATTGGACATGGTAGCAATCTCTTCCAGCTTGGCGTCAATTTCAGTCTCATCAGCAACGATACTTTCCTGGCGTCCGATTGCCTCGAGAATCAAGTTGCCGCTTACCTGTTCAATCGCCGTAGTTCGGTAGTTTTCGCGAAAGCTCTCCGGCGTAATGCCCAACCTCTCCGGAGACATCCCCTGCGACTGCATACGGTTGGTGATGTTTTCATACATATAATCAAGCTGTTTAGCGATCATGGCCTCAGGCACCTCAAGGGGATTGCGCTCGATCAGTATGCTGACCAGTTTTTCACGCAGATCATTTTCGACCCGATTGGTTTCCTGGGTTTCATAACTCGTCTTCAACTGTTCCCTGAGTTCATCAAGTGTATCGACACCGAAGCTTTTGGCAAACTCATCGTCCAGATTGGGGACAACTTTTTCCTTTATCTCCTTCAGGACCACCTTGAAAACTGCCGGCTTGCCAGCCAGTTCCGCCTGGCCATAATCTTCGGGGAACGAGACTTCGACATCCTTGGCGTCCTCACGCTGCATGCCGATTACCTTTTCTTCGAAACCTGGGATAAAAGAACCGGAGCCGAGTTCAAGAACATGATCCTCGCCTTTGCCGCCGGCAAAAGCATTTTCATCAATAAACCCTTCGAAATCAATTACCACCGAATCGCCCTTGCGGGCTTTTTTGCGTTTGGTCACCTCAAGCTGGGCCTTGGACGTCCTCATCTCCTCAAGCTGACCTTCCACGGCCTTGGGATCGGCAACAAACTTTTCTTTTTCCAATGACAGTTTGGTGTAATCCTTGGCGGTCACTTCAGGCTTGATCTCGACTTCAGCTTCGTAGGTAAAAGCTTCACCTTTGTTGATCCCGCTACTCTCAACAATATTAGGTTCACCGACAACCGGGATATTATGCTCCTGCAAAGCCCTGAAGTAGGTATCGTTGATCAGGCTGGACAGAACATCCTGCTCCATCTGAGCACCATAATATTTTTCCAGAACCGATTCGGGCACCTTGCCGGCACGGAAACCCTTCACTTTAGCTGTCTTCCCTATCTTCTGGAAAACCCTGTGAATTTCTATGTCGACCTGTTCCGATGCAACCTCAAAAATCAATTTTTTCTTGATACTGCTGACATCCTCAACCTTGACATTCATGCGTTCGCTCCTCACTTCCTCTTCCGGCCCTGCGCAAACATAACCAAAGAACCTGATGACTGAGATAATTGGTGCGGGTGGAGGGACTCGAACCCACACACCTTACGGCACTAGATCCTAAATCTAGCGTGTCTACCAGTTCCACCACACCCGCAATATGTATAACTCACACCTGAATCCTCCGTTTATCCACGGATTCAGGTCACAAACAATTAAGGCCCGGCTTTTCCCAGGATAACCGCCACATTCTGAGGGGTCGACGGGGAAAAGGCAGGCCCGGAATATTCATGGGGTGAGTGACGGGGATTGAACCCGCGACAACTGGAGCCACAATCCAGTGCTCTACCAACTGAGCTACACCCACCACAAAAAATAAATTCTAGCTAAGGCCGGGGAACATTGTCAACGGGAAACTGCGCCCCCCGAAAGCCGAGTAAAATGGCGCGCCAGGAAGGGCTCGAACCCTCGACCCACGGCTTAGAAGGCCGTTGCTCTATCCAGCTGAGCTACTGGCGCAAAAATGGTCGGGGAGACAGGATTCGAACCTGCGACATCCAGTTCCCAAAACTGGCGCGCTACCAGGCTGCGCCACTCCCCGAAGG
>JAUWTX010000221.1 GCA_030614505.1 Desulfuromonadales bacterium | reverse complement strand
CGATCACCTTGAGACGAAGTCTGGCGCCGGGATAATTCTTGAACAGCCCCACACACTCTTTTTCTACCTGTGCACAGAGTTCCTCGATGGAGAAGAGATCGATACCTTTTGCGTACGACGCCATCAGAATATGATCTGCCAGATCCTCGATGGCCAGCTTTTTGTCGGCGAGGACCTTCTTGTCACACTAGAGCCCTTCCGACTTGACCACCGCCAGTAACGCTTCACGACTGGGGTGCTTGGTGACCAGGGTGCGGGCAGTGACATTGTCGATCCCCGGGGTGACCGAAACATTGACACTCAGCGCGGTGCGCTTCGCTTCATCCTTTTTGCCGGCGCCCCTCTGGGTGGCCGCACAAGGCCCGATGAACTTCAGACCGGCATCTTCGATGGCCGCAACAAACTCATCGTCCTCAGCCATAAAACCGTAGCCGGAGAAGATCGCATCGTATCCGTTATCCTTAGCGATCTGAATAATCTGGCCGATCCGCTCAAGACGTTCTTCCTTGGAGGCCCCGGTGTAATCAGGCACCCGATGGACGCGGCTGTTGTCAGTCAACATTCGCAACTCAGGTGACAAAGCATTGGGATAAACGATCGAATCTTTCTCGGAAAGCAGGATGCCGTAGTGGCTGATCCCCATCTCTTCATAGACGGTCATTGCTTCCAGACGGATCGGGCCACGACAGACGATCAGTGGCTTGAGGTCTTCACAAGAGAAGGAACGGACCCATTCAGAGTCTGATTGGCTCAAGTGGTGATCGCGGTGGATCAGTGGATTGTTGGTGTAGTAATCATTCTGTGCCATTGTTTTTATCTCCAGATCTGGTTTTGTCTCCAAATCGAAACCTTGGTTCGCTTATATCAATAGTATCCCCAGTTATCAATGGAACTCACGCTGGACGTCCTGCCAGCTTGACGGCTGGTAGTGCCGCAGCAGGAAGTTCAGGTTTTCACCGAGGACCTTGCGCAGATCGGTCGGCATAACCAGCGAGGAGATAGAACCAAGGGCGAGGCCCTCTTTCGGGTTCATCAGTTCTTTTTCATAACGCAGATTAAGCTCGGCCTCCTGAACCTTGAGCCAATCAGCCGCTTCAGCTTCGGCATCCTTCTTGGCGTCAACTCCGTCCATACCGGCCTTGATACGTGCCTGGGTCCCATCAATAACCATCTTCTTGATCGACCCACGCATCTTGCGAACTTCTTTCTTGTAAACAAACTCCTTGCCAGCCGGGCCCATGACTGCCAACCGGGTGGTCGGCAGGGCCAGGACCAGATCGGCCCCGGTCGGATAGTTATTGTAAGACGCATAAGCGCCGCCATAGGCATTACGCAGAATCAACAGGATGCGCGGAGTGCGCACATCGACAATCGAATCGAGCATGGTACGACCGGCCTGAACGATGCCACGTGCTTCCTGTTCGCGACCGGGAAGGAAACCAGTGGTGTCTTCCATGAAGATCAACGGGATGTTGTAGATATTGCAGAAGCGGACGAAACGGGCGATCTTGACCGCCGAGTCACAGTCGATCTGGCCGGAGGCCACAGCACTGTTGTTGGCGACGAAGCCGACTACGTGACCACCGAGACGACCGAAGGCAGTGATCGCTTCACGGGCTCGGCTGGGCTGCATCTCGAAGTAATCACCATGGTCGCAGATTTGCTGGATGATGATCGAGACGTCGAAGGGTGTATTGAAGCCGGTCGGAGAATTAAAAGCTTTCTTGAGCAGGGTATTGATCTCCCAGGTCTTGCGATCGAGAGGATCGCTGGTTTCCTGAAAGGGGGCCATGCTGTAGTTGTTATCGGGAACATAGCTGATCAAGCGTGCTGCAGTACGCAGGGCGGCCGTCTCATCAGCAACGGTCAGATCGGCAACACCGGTAGCACCATGGACCTTGGGGCCACCAAGCTCTTCCGGGGTGATGTCCTCACCAAGCACCGACTTGACCACACCCGGGCCGGTCAGACCGAAGAAAGTGTCGTTCGGCTGAATGACGAAACTGCCCTGACGCGGCAGGTAAGAACCGCCTCCGGCATTAAAGCCAAACATGCACATAACGGTCGGCACGACACCGCTGATTTTGCGCAGGGCAGTAAACGCCTCGGCGTAGCCGTCAAGACCACCGACCCCGGCCGGGACAAACGCACCTGCGGAGTCGTTCATGCCGATCAACGGCAGGCCCTTTTCACCGCACATATTGAACATGCGAGCCAGCTTGCTGCCATTAGTGGCATCGATCGACCCGGCACGCACAGTGAAATCATGACCGTAAATGCCAACGTCGCGACCATTTATATTGAGGATACCAGTGACCAGAGAAGCACCATCGAGGTTCTTGCCCCAGTTCTGGAACAGTATATTGGGGTCTTCCTGGGTCAAAACCTTGATGCGTTCCCAGACCGTCATACGCTTCTTAAAATGCTGTTTTTCTATCTGCCCGATAGGCACGGATTTGATCGGACGCTGGATCAGATCATAACCCTCCTGCATTACATCTTCGTAGCCGCCACGCACTCCGGCAACTTCACCAGGGATAGTGAACTCAACTTTTTCGGGCGGATCAAATGGATTTTTTAGTGACGGTTTAATCGCTTTTTTGGCCATCTTTGGATTCCTCTGTCGGCTGGGGTTTTTCGGCAAGCAGAGCAACGACTCTGCCGACCGATAGCATTATAAAGTGTCCTTACATGGTCTTGCGTCAATATGGGGTGGGATCTTTCGAAAAACCCGTGGATCTTTCATGAAAACCTAAAGTAGAATAGGGTTTTACCCACCGCAAGGATATAGCCCATGTGGGTCGGCATGTCAATGGAAATTTATTTTAGATAAAATCGATTTACTTATAGTAAAGGCCAAGTTTCGACTTACTGTTGACATCGGAAAGATGATTGCCGCATCATGAGCATGCAACCTGAATCAGTGAACTCACTAGCAGCCTGTCGGCCCATCACTGAACAAGCTCAATGAACTGGCCGCGAATTCGCTCGTTTGGCTCATATAGGCCGACAGGCTGCCAGATTCAGGTGTAAAGTTTTATTCTCACAAAAGAGGTCACCCTTGCCCAACATTTTTACAAATTTCCCGGTAGGACAGCAACTCTGGCCACAAGCCCAGCGTCGATCACGCAACTTGCAGGAGGGCTACAACTTTTCCCTTCTGGAAAACTCAAGCGACACCTATCATTTTTCAGTTCTGGCTGACACATCGCGCGTACACACTACATTCAACGAGTTTGCTGCCAGCATGCCGGAAGAAGCTTTCTTCATCCTCGAATTCTACACGACGGAACCGAACACAAACGATCAGGAACCACCAACGCCAACCATTCACTACTCACCCTATATGCCGATCCCGGAGATCCTCGCCACTATAGAGCCATACTGGGACCGCCTGATGCACGACGGCTTTGTCGGCTTCGGGCTGGCGAATAATCGTTCCAGCCAGGAAATGTTTTTCTCAGAAGAAAAGGTTTTGACCTTTTTCACCGACAACCACCTGCGGCTCACCAACCAGCTGGCCAAGGCAGGGATTCCGCACCGGGCAGACCTGCTGCTGCATACAGAGCTTGGCCACGATCACCTGTCGTTGCTCTGCCTGGAACATGAGAACCTTCCGGACTGTCTGCAAGACTTCAGCGACCGTGACCTGGACTATGCTTACTTTTGCCGGGAACTGATTGAAACTCTCGGCATGTACCCGGTGGAAGAGAGCCTTTCCTTTTTCTTCTCCCGCAAAGAGCAGAAACTGATCGAGGAGATTCTTTGCCAAAGTCCGTGCTATGAAGAATTTTCTGAAGATGATTTTGGCGCTTTGCTCCTCGACTGGAACGATTTCGTGCAGGAATGCTGTACCAGCTTCGATGGGGACCTGTGGGAGTATCGTATGGGTCTGCAGTTGCGAGACATGCTTCACCATGTCATTTCATCCTGTGAAGAGCCGCTCAACGACCGTATTCTAGAGGTTCTCAAGGAACCGGATGAGAAGTTTCGTCAGACTCTGATCGACAATCGTAAACGACTGGACAATCCAGGCACCATCCCCCCGGATGAGCACTTCTGGTACAACGGCGTGATCCGCAACGCAGGCCACGAACTCCGTCGTGACCTGATTCGCCACGGTTGGTATAAAGCCTGATCCGGTACGTGGTTCGTGGCTCGGGGTTTTCCTCGTTCCTCGTTCCTCGTACCTCGTACCTGACCTTATGATCGCTCTACTCGCAGCTGTCCCCGAAGAAACCCACCTGATCAGGCGATCCCTTCAGGATT
>JAUWTX010000028.1 GCA_030614505.1 Desulfuromonadales bacterium | reverse complement strand
TGGCAATCCATCGTTACCCGGATTACACAGCTGTCTTGCTGGCCTGGATGGTGATTCTGGCTCTTGTTGCCGGTCTGGTTTTCCGGCGGCGCTCATTCTGCCTGCTGTTCTGCCCGGCTGGTGCAGTGTTCAGTCTCTATGCTCGCCTGGCTCCATGGCAATTGCGGGTCAGGGAACAGGGTGTTTGTGCCGGTTGTCAGGATAAACCGTGTATCTCGACAGGACTGGTCTGGAGACAGGCAGCTCTTGGGGGGTTGCGACTCAACTGGCGAACACGGGCAGAAGGCTGTCCGGTTGCTCTGGTGCCGGCAGAAATCAATGATAGTGCCACATGTACCCTTTGTTTGAACTGCGTCCAGAACTGCTGCAACGATAATGTCTCTCTCGGTTTCCGTAGCTGGCCTGGAGATTTACGGCAAGGCGGCCTGCGTCCCAGTGAGGCGCTCTTCTTCCTGGTGCTGCTGGGAATGTTGACCGCCAACTTTGCCAAAGTTTATGTAGACCTGCGTGAAGCGATCTTCTGGCTACCGGAGAAGCTGGCATTATCGCTCGGCTGGGATGCTGCCGGGTTCTATCCGCTCGCTATGGTCTGGATCGGCCTTATCTTTCCGTTACTGCTGCTTGTGCCGGGGTTGCTCGTATACCTGGTTGGCCAGGTTAAAGTTTCAACCCTGGATGGTGAGCCTGCCCATTTGGCGAATGATGCGGTGTCAAACGAACCGGTGACAAGTGGTGTCGCTACGACATTCTCACCCTCAGATTTCATGTCGTTGCTTGGACGTCTGGCGCTGCCATTGCTGCCGCTGGTTCTGGCGGCCCATCTGGCCTTGGCGGTCGTGAAATTGAATGCCAAGTTTGCTTATTTGCCGCTGGCGCTTCAAGATCCGTCCGGAGTGAAGAGCTTTCTGGCAATCAACGTTATGCAGACCTTATCACCACCTGGTGTTATCGTTTCTCTGGATATTCTTAAGTGGGTGGTTGTTGTATTGCTCGTGGCAGGGTTATCGCTGTCCGGTTTTGCCGCCTGGATTGTTGCGAGCACTGAATACGAGGGCCAGCAGAAAATTGATCGGCCATTTTTTGTGGCGGCTTTGGTAACACTTGTTGTCCTGTCCGGTTTTTACGGTTCTACGGTGATTGAATGGCTATTCGTTCGTTAGTCTTGATAGTTTTGTCGGTCATGCTGACATGTCTGCCGGTGCAGGCCTGCTTCGGCCCGAAACTCTTTGTCGGTGTAGAGCAGGGGGGGCAGAGTGATGCTCTTTTTGCACTGGTCACGCTCTATGTTCAGGAAAAGACCGGAGTTGAAAGCAAGCGTGTCGAGATCGAAAAAGGCCAGGATCCATTTGCTCTTCTGTCCAATGAAAAAGCTGACCTGGTTCTGGTGCTGACAGATGAAATACTCGACAATACAGTATTTCATATAATGGGCCTGCCGCTGCTGGCGACAGGTAAGCGCCCTCTGGAGGAGCTGCAGTTTACCACCGTTTTGCCAGCCATCAGGAAACTCAATCGGCTGCTTAAGTATGAGGATGTTGCACGACTGGTGAGCAGGATTGATGCTGGGGAAAGTGCTATGGCTGTTGCCCGTCAATTCTTCATGGAGCGTCGATGGATATGATGCTAACTCGCTGGAAAATAATGTTTATTTCTGTAGCCATAAACCTGGCCGCGATCTCTTTGTCGCCCTCATTATATGCAAGTGATATGGAGCTGCAGGCGAGTGTTACGGTGCCGGAGTACCAGGGCGCATATTCTGGAGAACTGCTCTGGGAAGGGATAGTGACCATGGCCGGCGACGTACTGATCCTGGAAGGTGGCACCTTGACAGTTCGTGCCGGAACACAAATCAACATCGTGCCTGCGGAAGGGACCAAGATCGACCCGGAGTATTTATCTTCTCAAACCGAGCTGCTTATAAGAGGCAAACTTGACATCCAGGGAACGCCAGATCTGCCAGTGCGTTTTGTAATAGTGGAGACCAGTGCAACTGAAGAGATCGCCTGGTCCGGCATTGCTCTTGATAAGGCTGCAGAAAGTCGCATCCGGTATGTTGAATTGGAACGTGCCGATATTGCTGTCAGATGCGTCACGTCCTCTCCCGAAATCAAGGGAAACAGGATCGCCAATTGCCGCTATGGCATTGTTGCCCAACAGAAGAGCCATCCGAAGATTCTGGAAAATATTTTACTCGACGGTGAAGGGGGTATCTTCTGCTGGCGTGGTTCCAACCCTTATTTGCTGAACAATCAGATTACCGGGCACGATGAGGAGGCAGTGTTTGTTGATGAGACCAGCCGTCCCTGGCTGGAACACAACATGATCAGTGGCAATACCATCGGACTGGCCCTTTATCCCCGCGATCTGCCATTCGATCCTGAATCGGTAACTGATAATAGTGAGAACGTCCGTTGGCTTGGTCGCCAGGGACAGGTTGGAGTTGAGTGATGCGTTGGTGGTGTCTTCTTATGATCGTAATGCCTTTGTTCGGACCTATATCGGCGTCAGCTGGTGAATCGCAGGTCTATAAGGGGGAGCAGACCCTGTTTGAGGATACGGTCTGGAGCGGCGATATTCTTATAGACGGAATATTGACGGTGGCTACTGGAACAACGCTGGAAATCCGCCCTGGCAGCCGAGTCCGCTTCACTCGTTTTGACAGCAACGGCGATGGTATCGGCGAACATGAAATTTTTTCTCAGGGGACGATTCGTGTCCTCGGTACAGAGGATGATCCTGTCCTTTTTACCTCTGCAGAAGAGACTCCCCGTCCCGGTGACTGGGGGGCGATCAATATGATGGTGAGCGAAGAGGAAAACCTTCTGGGACATTGTATCGTCGAATATGGCTACCGTGGTTTTCATGCTCATTTCTCTCGCGCCAAGTTGCTGAACAGCACTTTCAGAAAAAACATGCGTGGTGCGCAATTCCAGGAATCACAGGTAGTTATCGATGGTTGCCGCTTTCTTGACAATAACAACGGCGTGCAGTTCCGTGACAGTAAAGTCACTTTGCAAGGTTCAACGATTTCCGGCAGCCACTGGGGCTTGCGCTGTGTCTACAGCGACCTGGAAATGACCGCCTGTGTGATTGAAAACAACCTGGTCAATGGTGTGAACATCCGTGACGGCAAGATCCATGCGCGAGGCAACCGAATTGTCGGCAACCGTCGCGGGCTTTACTTGCAACGCAGCGAAGGGCGGGTTGTCAGCAATGATTTGTCCGGCAACAGCGAGCATGGCATTTTTCTTGAAGACTCGAATGGTGAGGTTATTGACAACCGCCTCATTGGAAATGGCCGTGCAGGCGTGCGCTGGTTGAACAGCAAGGGGCGTTTGACGCGAAATATGATCACTGACAACGGTGTCTACGGGCTTATTAACGATGGTACGTCTGCTGTTGATGCCCGTAGTAACTGGTGGGGGACGGCTAAATCGGGTGATATTGACGCATCAATACGTGATGGCCTGGATCGCCCTGAGTTGGGGCTGGTTGATAGCCGAGATGCCCTGGTGCAGTCATTGCCCTTTAATTTGTTGGAGACTCCATGAAGCATTTGATCCTTATTCTGACCTTCCTTCTTGCCGGAGCTGCTTTAAACGGTTGTGAACAGCCCCTCGAAGGTCCGCCGATTCGAATCGGCTACATGAACTGCAACAGCGTGGAAGAAACGATGCAGCGCTTCCGGCCATTGACTGCCTATCTGGAACAGAAGTTGGGACGTCCGTGTGAGGCCATCCCGGTTGACACCCAGGATCTGGAATCTCGCTTTGCTGCCGGTGAGTTCGATTTTGTTCACGGTAACAGTCTGCTCTATATCATCTTGAAGGAGAATCACGACCTGCAACTGATCGCGACTGAGAAGCGCGGGCAATTCGGTTCATATACAGCCGGTGCCATTATTGTCCGTCGAGATAGCCAGATACAGTCACTCGAGGATTTGCGAGGCAAACGGATGATCTTCGGCCCGCAACTGGCACCGACCGGTTACCTGGCTCAATACGATCTGATGTTGAAGGCAGGCTTCGACCCTGATCGCGAGCTTGATTATTACGCTCTTCCACGCGGCGCCTTTAAGCATGAAAAGGTTATATACGGTGTCTATTTCGGTGATTATGATGTCGCTGCAGCGCCGGTCCTTGATCTCGAGATTATGACGCGCGAGGGCAAGATCAGCGCTGATGATTTCCGGATTCTGGCTCAGAGTGAAACTATTCCTTACTGCACTTTTGGAGCGGCAAAAACTGTTGACCAGGGGTTGGCAGAGAAATTCCGCAAAGTTTTGCTGGATCTGACGCCGGAGGCGACCGTTGAAATCGACGGCCAGAGGCTCAAGGTGCTTGATGCGGCCTGGATCGATGGTTTTGAAGCCCTGCTCGACCAGGATTATGATCCGATCCGGGTCATGGCAAAACGCGTTAATATGCCGCCATACCAGGAGTTCTGATCCGATGTTGCGTGATCGATTTGATCAACTGATGATAGCCTCTCTGGTGGTTGTTCTGCTTTTTGCGGCAGTTCTACTGGCTGGTGCCGGTCCGGGTGAAAACAATCGTGCAGCTTCTGTCATGAATCGTCAACTGGAGAGAGAAATGCTCTACCAGGCTCGTGTGGCATTCATTGAGAGGCATTACAGCCCGGTCGTTGCCCTGCGCAACAGCGGGGCTCTGCAGGAGGCTTTACTCAAGCTGGAGGAGCTGGGCAGAACTCTTCCCGGTGCAGCTCATAACGACCTGATGAGCGGTGATATTCTGCTGCGCATGGGCCATTTTGACCGTGCTCTGACAAAGCTTGCTGCGGCAGTCAGGCGCAACGCTGATTATGTCGATCCTGCAAGCCCTCTTAGTCAAAGACCCTTAGTTGAATCTGCGGTCTCGGAGGGGTTGCCATTAGTCCGTGACCGTCTCCGCTCCCAGCCTGACAGTCGGTCCCTGGCACAGGTGGTAAAAGATGGCTACTATCTGCAGAGCCGTCTAGCCGGAGGCTGTGAATGAGCCCATCGCTGTATGACCGCCATTTCTGGGTTATTCTTGCTGCCGGTGTCGGCCTTGGCGTGCTGGGGGTACTTCTGGCTGTTTGGGGCAACCCGCAGAACAGTGGAATTTGTGTCTCCTGCTTTATTGAAAATTCATCCGGGGCGCTCGGGTTGCATGATAATGAGCGCATGCAATACTTGCGTCCCGAACTGATTGGTTTCGTGCTCGGCTCGATTTTTTGTGCTTCCGTGTTTCGGGAATTTCGTTCCCGCGGGGGGAGCGCCCCCCTGGCAAGGCTGGTATCCGGTGTCTTCCTGATCGTTGGCAGTGCCGTATTCATCGGTTGCCCGATCAAGCTTTTCCTCAGGTTGACCGCCGGTGATCTGACAGCTATAGCCGGGGTCGTTGGCCTGTTTGCTGGAGTGTGGTTGGGCTTGCAAGGGCTCGCCCGTGGTATTGACCTCGGCCGGACCGAAGATGAACGCGGCGCTACCGGTTTGCTGGTGCCGGCAGGGTTTGTTCTGCTGCTCGTGTTCCTGTTGGCCCGTCCGGCATTCATCTTCTTCTCGGAACGTGGTAGCGCAGCACAACATGCACCCTTGATGATTTCACTACTGGTTGGTTTGCTGCTTGGTGCGCTTGCCCAGCGCAGCCGTTTCTGTATCACCGGCAGTGTCCGCGACGGCCTGTTAATGGGGAGTCGAAGTCCACTTTTCTGGGGATTTTTCGCCTTTCTGCTGGGTGCTTTCGGAACCAACCTGGTGATGGGCCGTTTCAGCTTTGGCTTTTACGGACAGCCGGGTGCGCACCTTGAGCACCTCTGGAGCTTTCTTGGCATGCTGCTGGTTGGTTGGCTGTCCGTTCTGATCGGCGGTTGTCCCTTCCGACAATTGATCAAGGCCGGGGAGGGGGATGCGGACGCCGGTCTGGCAGTGGTTGGCATGTTGCTCGGCGGTGGCCTGGTACAGTCCTGGGGGATCGCTGCAACTGCTGCCGGTGTTACTCTGGCTGGTAAAGTGTCTGTACTTGTTGGGTTGGCTTTTGTTCTGGGTCTCAGTCTGCTCTTTCGTGATCGAACTGCTTAGGGGCTTAAAAGTTGTTTTCTGTGTTGAAAGGATAGAATTTGTGAACAAACCTCTACGTAATCCGGAAATCGTCTGGCGGGTCGAAAACCGTCGCCAGACGGAGGTCCTGAAGGCCCTGGAAACAGGTGAGGAAATTGAAGACAGCGGCACCGTGATTCTTCTGCAGTCGGGCATGATGCATCAACTCAACCTGATCGGCGGTCTGATCTGGCAACAATGTGACGGCCAACAATCTCTTACAGACATCGCTGGAGAGCTGGCAAAGGAATTCACTGTGGAGCAGTCAGAAGTTGAGTCTGATGTTGCCGAGTTTGTCGCCGACCTGACAGAAAGAGGCTGGTTGATCAATGAGTGAAGTGACTGAAATGTTCTCTGCCCCGTTGACCTTTAACTGGACGCTCTCTTATCGCTGTAACTTCACCTGCGATCACTGTTACAGCCGAGACGAAGAGTGTCCGGAACTGGCATTTGACGATCTCAAACGGATCGTAGATGTTCTGGTTGAACAACAGGTGCCCTTTATCAATTTCGGTGGTGGCGAACCGTTGATTCGTCATGATCTTTATGAAATTGCCGAATATGCTTCAAAGGCCGGTCTGAATGTCTCGATGAATACTAACGGTTGGCTACTTGACGAGGCGGCTGCTCAGCGGCTCAAGGATGTTGGCTTTAAAAGCGTCGGCATCAGCATCGACAGTTCAGACCCGGCTCTTCATGACAGCTTCCGCAATATGCCTGGCTCATACGAACGAGCGCTACGCGGGCTTGATGCCCTGCACAAGGTTGGTCTGAAGAGCACCATGAGTTCTGTCATTTCGCGCATCAATTATCAGGCCTTTCGTGAACTGCTCGACCTGGCTCGCGATCACGGGGTTGGTCAGGTGTACCTGCACAATTTTAAATGCAGCGGTCGTGGTTTCAAGAATCGTGAAGATCTCGATCTAACGCCAGAAGAGTGGCAGGCTTTCTATCTTGAAGCTCTTGCTGTCAAACATCAGACTGATGACCTGAAGATCTCTTTTGACGATCCGGTGATCGCTTCACTACCGGAGTACCAGGAAAAAACCATGGTCAAGGGCAGCAGCTGCGGCAAACTTTCTCTGCACTTGCGGCCGAACGGTGACATTACCCCCTGTGGATTCATTCCTGTTGTTGTCGGCAACATCTTGAACGATGACTTCGAAACGATCTGGTTCGATTCGCCGGTTCTCAAGGCAATGCGCAACAAGGAAGCTACTGGTAAATGTTCCGGTTGTGCAGCCTTTGACGATTGCCAGGGAGGGTGTACTGCGCGAGCTTTCGCGACGACGGGTGATTTTAATCAGCCTGATCCGCATTGTTGGAAATAAAAGCCCGGAACGAGGGACGAGGGACGCGGAGGTCAAAGACAATGATTTTTGTTCTCCTAGCTACTCGCCACGTTCATTTTTTGTGGAATGTGTAGACGCGACCCTTAAGAACGGCAATTTATGTGACTTTGTCGCTCTAAAGATTTCCGCGTCCCTCGTTCCGGATTTTAAGAAAGGAGAACAAACATGAAAAAGTACATCAAACCGCGTATTGTTGGTTCCAGTAATGTTCACCCTTGCTGAAGGTTCACTGTCGTAAGACATTGATCTTCATAAGAAAAGATTGATATGGGTCTCGATCTGCTGGACACCCCGGTCCGATTGACCTGGGATTTTCCTGATGATGCGATTGGGCAGACAGGTGCTTGTCTGCCTGCTATTGCCGATCGTGTTGCTGCTGGCGGCGTGTTTTTCGTCACCCTGCAAGGCCGGCCGTTGCTGCACCCTGCGACGGAAGAGGTGTTGGGGGTCTTCGACGGTGGTTGTCAACTCTTGATCACCTGTCATGGTCACTCTGATGAGCTGGCGCGTCTCGCACAACTGCCACAGGCAGGCTATCAGTTGCTGCTGGATGCCGCAGGTTTTATTGATAGCAATCAGGGTGTCGATACTCGCCGACTTTTGTCCGTTGTGCATGCGCTCCACCTACTGGAGTGCAAGCCTGTTATTATCTTGACGCCATTGCGCGACAACCTCTTCTATATCCCTGATTTACTGCGTTTTTGCAGTGATCATCAGGTTGCTAAATTTAAGTTGTCAAACGCCCATATCGGTGATAGCTTCCACGATTATTCAGCTGCTGATTTGCCTCGTTGGCAGGATCTTGATCTCTTCCGGAAAAGCTGGCTGGAGTTTACAAAAGAATCCTGCCAACTACCGACTATGGAGATCCACGATCTTTTCCTCTGGGAGATCATGATGTCCGGGCAGAAAACAGCTGGGGGACAAGAGCAGAACCGCAGCGAATATGGCGGTTGCCAGGCAGGAAACAGCCTCGGCCATATCGATTGCCAAGGTGTAGTTCATCCCTGTGCGGCCTGGCCACAGCCGCTTGGAAAGTTACCCGACCAGTCCTTGGCAGATATCTGGGCCGGTTATGAACGTCTGGCTGTCCGTGAGCAAATCGCTGGTACGCCGGGCGGCTGTCATGGCTGTAGTGACATTGATATCTGCTTTGGCGGTTGCCGTGGCCTGGCTCTTCACTTGAACCGGTCCGGAGGAGAGCGAGATCTCATGTGCTCCGGCCCGCGCTGATAAAAATCCTTGTTGCAGGGAACCAGAGCAAGCTTGTTCTGGATCATACAGATTGATGCCAATTTATCTCGACAACGCTGCTACCTCATTTCCGAAGCCGTCCCAGGTCATTGAAGCGGTTGAAAAGACCTTACGGCTGAATGCTGCCAACCCGGGCCGTGGCGGGCACCAACTCTCCCTTCAGGCGGGTCGACTTGTCATGGAGTGCCGCGAAACCATGGCACGGTTCTTTGGCGTTGATGATTCTACACGCATAGCGTTCACTGCTAATGCAACCGAGGCAATTAATCTCGGTTTGTTCGGCGTCCTGCAGCCCGGCGACAGGGTTGTCACTACATCGATGGAGCATAACGCAGTGGTCCGTCCCTTGCGGGCGTTAAGCGACAGGGGCGTCGAAGTCGTCCGTGTCATGGCTGATACCCAGGGGTTTGTCAATCCTGTTGCAATTCCGAAAGCTTGTATTCCCGGCACTCGCCTGTTGATGGTGAACCATTGTTCAAACGTGACCGGTACTCTCCAGGCGATCGAAGAGATTGGCCCCTGGTGTCGTAAACAGGGGATCATTTTTATGGTCGATGCTGCACAGAGTGCCGGAATCTTCTCGATTGATGTAGAAGAAATGGCGATCGATCTGCTGGCGGTTCCCGGTCACAAGTCGTTATTCGGTCCACCTGGAACAGGTTTCCTCTATGTTCGCCCAGGGCTGGATCTGCAACCGCTTCTTTATGGCGGCACAGGAAACTTCTCTCAGTCAGCAACCCAGCCGGTCGAGATGCCGGAGCGACTGGAGAGCGGAACCCTCAACACAATTGGTCTGGCTGGCCTCAAGGCAGGGGTGGAATTTCTTGAGGCTTGCGGCCTTGAGCATGTCCGCAACCATGAGCGGGAACTTCTCCATCAGTTGATCAATGGCCTGACCGGTCTTGATGGTGTGGTCCTCTATGGCCCCCTCGGTTCTGCACAGCATGGCGGGGCTCTTTCATTCAACATTAAAAACATGGATCCGGCTCTGCTGGGGTTCCGCTTGGACCGCGAATATGGTATCTGTTGTCGTGTCGGTTTGCACTGCGCACCAGAAGCACATGGCAGCATTGGAACCCTCCCCGAGGGTACGGTTCGTCTCAGCCCGGGATATTTTAATACGGCTGATGATATAGAACAGGCGCTATCGGCGATTCGTGCGATTTCACAGTAGGTTGTTGCTATGTCCGACAGGTAGGCGGACGCGGAGGAGTTGGTATGAAAAAAAAGATCTTTTCTCTTGTCGCAACAGTATTGCTTTTGGTTTTTATGGTCTCCTGCTCTTTGCCGCCGGACCGTCCGGTTACTCGCACGGCGCTGATGAAAACCCGTCTCTACCACAGGTACATTATTGATGAGTCACCCGAGGAGCTTCTTTATGCCTTGAATACGCGAGGCGAAGTTATTATCGAAGGCAAGCGCAATATCCCGGGCAAGGAGTTCCCTGTTTATGTCAAACTGCTGGCCACCTCGGAAGGGATACACATCAACGAATACGACCGTTAGCAAACAGCCATACAACCTCCCAGGTAGAGTGCTTCTTTCATGAAAAAACCTTTGTCCTCGACACCAACGTACTTCTGCACGACCCTCAGGCTCTTTTCCGTTTTGAAGACAACGACCTGATTATCCCGATAACGGTGATCGAAGAACTTGATCGGTTTAAAAAAGATCTCAGTGAGACCGGACGCAACGCGCGGCAGTTCTCCCGTATCATGGACGGGCTGCGGGCCAAGGCAAAACTGGTCGAAGGTGTCGAGCTGGAGACCGGTGGTCATCTGCGGGTCGATCTCTATACCTCAGAGCATATGAAGTGCATGCCTCCGGAGCTGCGTGGAGATTCTGGTGACAACCGGATCCTGGCAGTGGCCCTGGATGTTAAAAGTCGCTCCGACTCGGCGGTGATCCTTGTCACCAAAGACACCAATCTGCGCATCAAGGCGGATGTTGTAGGCTTGACAGCACAGGATTACGAGTCGGACAAGGTTTCAATTGAAGAGCTCTATTCCGGAACCGCCGAAGTCCACCTCTCTCCCGAAGATATAGACCTTTTTTACAGCCAGGGTTTTCTGTCTCTTGAGGAAGATTTCCTCTCCAATCAGGGGCTGACTTTGGTGGATGCGGACAACCCTTCCCATACTGCACTGGCACGTTACAATCGAGCCCTGCGCCAGGCAGTGCCGTTGCTGCGTGTGCCGAAAGACGGTTTGTGGGGTATTCATTCCCGTAATCGCGAACAACAGTTTGCCATCGATATCCTGTTGAATGAAGATATTCAGCTGGTGACCCTGGTCGGCAAGGCCGGAACCGGCAAAACATTGCTGGCGATTGCTGCAGGCCTGTTCAAGTCAGCTGATGAGGGGCAGTACAGTCGTCTGCTCGTGTCTCGTCCGGTTTTTCCTATGGGACGCGATCTCGGCTTTTTGCCAGGGGATATCGAAGAGAAGCTTTCGCCCTGGATGCAGCCGATTTTCGACAACGTCGAGCTTTTGCTTGGCGGCGTAGAAGAGGGCGGAAAGCGCAAACGCGGCTACAAAGAACTGGTTGACCTCGGTATCCTCGAAATCGAGCCCCTTACATACATTCGTGGCCGCTCCATCCCGAAGCAATATATGATTGTCGATGAAGCACAGAACCTGACTCCTCACGAAATTAAAACGATTGTCACCCGTGCCGGTGAAGGAACAAAGATTATCCTGACGGGTGATCCCTATCAGATAGATAACCCCTACATTGATTCCTCCAGTAACGGCCTGACCTATGTCGTTGAGAAATTCAAAGGTGAAGATATTGCCGGTCATGTCACCCTGAGCAAAGGGGAGCGTTCACCTCTGGCTGAATTGGCGGCAAATCTTTTATAAAGGTGGCGAGTGGCGGGGAAAACCTTTAAAACCTTTGATTCAGGTCTGTTTCTTAGATGATTTATCTTTTTTTAAAAGCTTTTGCCTTTCCGCGCCACGCGCCACGCGCCACGCGCCACTGACCCTATGCTTATCCTCTGTATCGAATCCTCCTGTGATGAAACCGCTGCGGCAATCGTTCGTGATGGCCGTGAAATGCTCTCAAATATTGTTGCTTCCCAGGTTGACGTGCATGCTCGTTATGGCGGGGTTGTCCCGGAACTGGCATCGCGTAAACATGTCGAGGCGATCTCTGTCGTTATCAATTCCGCACTGGAAGAGGCCGGGGTGACTGTTGCCCAGATTGAGGGGATCGGCGTGACCAGGGGGCCTGGTCTGATCGGTGCTCTGCTGGTAGGCCTTTCCACGGCCAAGGCAATGGCCTGGGCACTTGGTGTCCCCCTGGCTGCTGTACATCATATTGAAGGGCATATCCTGGCACCGTTGCTGGAAGAGGCTCCGGAGTTTCCTTTCCTTGCTCTGGCTGTATCGGGCGGGCATACACACCTCTATCGTGTTGAAGGCATTGGTCGCTATCGGACCCTGGGACAAACTTTGGATGATGCTGCCGGCGAGGCTTACGACAAGGTGGCGAAACTGCTCGGACTCGGTTACCCGGGTGGGGCAATGATTGATCGTCTTGCCACCCAGGGCAATCCTGAAGCCATCGCTTTCCCGCGACCGATGCTGCATAAACCGAATTGTAACTTCAGCTTCAGCGGCATAAAAACAGCTGTTCGACAATATGTTGATAAATGTCAGGGAACAATTGATGAGAAGCACATGGTTGACATCGCCGCCAGCTTTCAGGAAGCGATGGTCGAGGTGTTGACCCGCAAAACTCTTCGTGCAGCTGCAAATGAAGGACTGACACGCATCGTGGTTGCTGGCGGTGTTGCCTGTAATTCCGGCCTGAGAACCCGATTCGCTGAACTCTCCCCAGAACACGGTGTTAAGGTTTTTTTCCCTAGCCCGTCACTCTGTGGTGATAATGCGGCAATGCTTGGAGTCCCGGCAAATTATTATCTGGAAAATGGTCGACATGCTGACAATGCTGTCAATGCTGTGTCGAGTTGGACTCTTGATGAGGCTGGTGATGACTGAGGTGGAGTGATTTAAGGTTGATGTGGCGTGGAGTCGGATTCATCCGGCAAGTCAAATTGATGGTGTTGCGCTTTATCCGTCTGCGCGGTCTTCCGGAGGAGGTCGCCAAGGGTGTTGCTCTGGGTATCTTCATCGGCATGACTCCCACCTTCGGTTTCCAGATGTTGATTGCCGTATTTTTCGCTTACCTGCTCCGTGAAAATCGTCTTGCGGCAATTCTGGGCGTGTGGGTCACCAATCCTGTAACAGCTCCGGTCATCTATGCCATTGAATATGAGATAGGACGTATCCTGCTTGGTATGGAGAGAGTTCGCTTGCCGCATGAATTTACCTGGGGGGCCTATGCAGACCTGGGTTGGAACATCATGTATCCCCTCTGGGTCGGCGGCATCCTTACCGGGATCATCCTTGGCTTACTCTCTTATTTCATTACCCTGCGCATCGTGCCAATAGTCAAGAGTTTGCGCATTCCGCGTTGGCCACGTCGACATTGGCATCGGAAATCTAAAAGCCGGGACGCGGGACGCGGGACGCGGAACGAGTAATGATAGAATCTCAAGCATTCATAAACCGAGCTGTTTCAGTTGATCTTTATAGAGTTTCGTTGTCCTTAAGATTAGAGGTTTTCGCGTTCCTCGTTCCGCGTCCCGCGTTCCTATGAGCAATCATCGTCCAAGAAAACGTTTCGGTCAGAATTTCCTGCATGATCAGCATGTGCTGGATCGCATTATTGCGGC
>JAUWTX010000223.1 GCA_030614505.1 Desulfuromonadales bacterium | reverse complement strand
CTCTGGTCGCACGCAAGCGTGCAGACGGCGGTCGTTCCGGCGTGTTGTCTCCTGGCGATCTGAATGCACATTACCCGGCCAATCCGATTGAGGTTCGCAGTGGTGAACGGTTGCGTTTAGGTGATTTTGCCCTGACAGGGGTTGATGCTGAAGTTCATGCCCGGCGTCAGGCGGAAGGGGTGTTTGCCAGGACGGATACCTTGCTGCATGGTCAGGTCGTCGATGCTGATGGCCAGCCGGTCAGTAAGGTCTACGTTTTTGCCTACCTCGACAGTCGCATGGTCGGCAAGCCGGTCCATATGTCGGTGCCGACTGATGCCGATGGTGAGTTTGAGCTGTTTCTCAGTAGTGGCGGCACCTACTATGTGGGTGCTCGCAGTGCCTTTGGCGGGCCTTTGGAACCAGGTGAATGGGTCGGTACTTTTGATGCTCAGCCGGATCACAGCATCACAGTCGTGCGTGGCGCAAATGATGATCTTGGCCAGATTACAGTGAGGGAATTCTGGTGAGACTCTCTCTGCTCATAATTCTGCTATTGCTCTGGTCGATGCCGGCGACGGCTTTGGTTGTGGACAAGGACACTCTGTGGACGGGTGAGCAAACTTTTACTGAGGATGTTCGGGTCCTGCCCGGTGTCACCCTGACTGTAGCGCCTGGTTCGATGGTTCATTTTGATAGGGCCAGGCTGGAGATCTCCGGGCGTCTGGTGGCACGTGAGGCCGAGTTCTCAGGTACAAACTGGGACGGACTGACCCTTAAGGGGAACGATGCTACGACCCGCTTGTCCGATTGTGTCATCAAGGGCGCCGCGACCGGTATCCTGGTGCAGGGTGGCGCTCCGGTTCTGGAAAGGTTGCTCCTGTCCGGAAACAAGGTTGGCATTGCCCTGCGCGGTAAAGCTGCCGGCAAGGTTTCGAACTGCCGGTTTGTTGATAACCATAAAGTCGGTCTCTTTCTCAAGGATGACAGCACGACCGCAGTTGTTGATTGTCATTTTGAAGATAACAGTCGCTATGGTGCGTATCTCTACCACGCACAGCCGCAGACGTTCCAGGGCAATACTTTTGTCAACAACGCCATCGGTTTGATGGTCGCTTATCATGGCAGTGATCCGGAAGTGAGCGACAATCGCTTCGAAAAAAATGAGATTGCCATTCAGGTGGATCGTGCCGCTCGTCCGGTTTTGCGCGGCAATCTGTTACGCGGCAATCAGACCGGTCTCTATATTTACCGGCGCTCCGATCCACTGGTGACCGGCAACCGCATTGAGGAAAACGGCATCGGCCTGCTAATCGCCTACTCCTCGTATCCTGTGGTTGAAGGCAACGATTTTATAGCCAACAAAATGGCCATCGAACTGGAGTTCCAGTCGTCTGCCTGGGAAGCTCAGCGCGGTGCGGATGCCCGGGCAGGAGAAACCTCTTCACGAAGTGCTTTTTCCGGCCAAGGCATGCGTAGTGTGACAGAAGATGACCGACGCGCGAAAAGCCTGGATGGGACGGTGAATGCCAAAGGAAACTGGTGGGGCGATGCCGGTACTGCTGAGCTGGTGAAAATCGGCGAGGCCGGCAATCCATCGTTTATTCATGATGGCAGAGATCAGACAATATTTATCGATGATGGTAAGGATTTCCCTCTGGATAAAGTTGTCCATGTTCCCTGGAGTGATGTCCCCTTGACGGAGAAGAAGCCATGAGTCGGTGTCGGATTCTTTTTGCCTGTAATTTGATCTGCCTGTTCTGTATGTCGATCTGCCTGATCAGTGTGCCCGCATTGGCCGACAGCGGTGTCCGCGGTCGGGTCGCCTGGCGTGGGGAACTGATTCAGGGCGTCAAGGTTCGGGCCTACCATGCTGTGGCCGATATCGCCGGGGGCACTCCTGTAGCGACTTCTGCACCGACCGATCTGGACGGTATTTACCAGCTTGAACTGGCTCCAGGAAATTATGTGTTGACTGCCGGTAATCAGCTGGAGGCGGTTTCCGGTCAATCCGCGTTTAAGCCTGGCGATCTGTTCTGTTATTACAGTGGCAGTCCGATCCGAATCTCGGCACAGGGATACCGTACCGTCGGTTTCAACCTGGTGCGCGTCCCTGAAGAAGCTCCACCGGCAACGGCAAAGCGGTCCGGTATCTATGGCGAGGTCAGTTTTCAGGATCAATTGCTGGAGCGCTCCTATCTTTATGTCTACAAGGATCCTGGCAAAGGCTTTAAGGGGCCAGGCTACTTTATTCAACCGGTCGCCAAGGGCCAGTTCCGGCTCAATCTGCCACCAGGCGATTATTACCTGCTGGCGCGCAAACGTGAGCGAGGTGGCCAGTTCGGGCCAATTGAAATCGGTGATTATTTTAATTTTTATTATGGCAATCCGATCCATGTGACCGCAGGACAGGTACGTGAAGTCAAGATTGAGACAATCACCCGGTTGTCAATGTTGGAAGAGGATGTCGTTGATTTTCAGGGAGTGCGTGGGCAGGTGGTTAATAGCGCAGGCGAGGCCCAGGCTGGTCTCTATGTTTTTGCCTATCGTCAGTCCGAGATGACCGGTTCTCCAGATTATTTCTCTGCACCGACTGACCAGAAGGGTTTTTTTGAATTGGCACTGCCAGATGGCGGTCCTTATTATCTTCTGGCGCGACAGGCTTTTGGCGGCCCGGCTGAAATCAATGAGCTCTATGGCAAACTACTGGAGGAGAGCGGCGTTGCCCTGGCAATCTCTATTCCCGAACAGACAACGGAGGTAAGGATTCATGTGGCTCCGAAAAGCACAAATTAGTCTTGTTGCGGGACTGGTCCTGTCATTGACAGGCCCTGTCCTTGCTCAGGAACTAAACGGCAAAGTTCGTTGGTCAGGGAAGGTGATCCTTGATGAACCGGTGTTGGTCCATCGGGATGCAACTCTGACAATTGACGCCGGAACTCAACTGGTTATCAAGGATCCCAAAGCGAAGATCAGCGTGCAGGGTCTTCTACAGGTCAACGGGACTGAAACGGCACCTGTTTCCTTTACGGGGGTTCCCGGCTGGGAAGGCATCGAGTTCATGGAAGCCCCCAAAGGGAGTTCGGTCAGTTGGACGGATTTCCATTCTGCCAAAGCTGCCATTGTCAGCTTTGAGACAGATTTCCTGGTTGAGAATTGCACCTTCGAAGAGGGTGAGTTCGGTGTCAGGCTGATGCGCGAATCGAGCCCGAAAATTGTTGATTCGCTATTCATCAACAACCAGATCGGTGTTGCCAACGAGATGAAATCAGGCGCCGAGATCCGCGGGAACCGCTTCGTCGGTCAGAAAAAGTCAGCGGTTATTGCTTCGCATAACAGTAAGGGTTTGATCATCGATAATCATTTCGAAAAAAATAAGCAGGCGATTGCTTTGCAGCAGCGCTATCCGGACCGAATCAGTAAAAACACTTTTATAGAGAACGAAACCGCGATTTTCTGCAACCAGACGCAAAGTACACCACTGATTGAACAGAACCATTTTGAAGGGAACAACTATGCTGTCCTGAATTTTTCTTTTTCCTTTCCGGTCATAAAAAACAATACGTTTATCAAGAATAAGACCGCTGTGCATAACGATCAATATGGTTCTCCGCTGGTCGAGAACAACCTGTTCAGAGACAATGATACGGCGCTCTATAACTATCGGAAGTCGAATCCAAAAATTTTCCGGAATGATTTTGAGCAGAATCGCCTGGCTATACTTTGTGACTTTTCCGCCTACCCAGAAGTGAAAAACAACAACTTTATCGGCAACCAGATGGCTGTTAAACTTGGTATTTACCAGAGCGCTGACTGGGAGAAACGGTCCGGCTCAAAGTCAATCATGCAGCGTGAGTCGGCTGCCCGCAAAAGCCAGAACCCGTTGCTGGCCAAGGCTCCGGACAAATTCAATGATTTTGTCGATGTCAGCGGCAACTGGTGGGGCGATGACACCCCGCAGCTTGAACAGGCCGGAGAGGGTGGCAATGCAGAAATGTTTTATGATCGACACGATCTGCCGGAAGTGACTTATGAAGATTACGGGCCGGGGGTTTATAAACTTGACCGGATACGTTTTGCTCCATGGTTGACCGGACCGGTTGATGATACAGGGGTTCAAACGGGGATAAAGTCAAAGTAATGAAGATCCTGCTGACAGTCATACTGCTGTTGTTTCCTGTTGTCTTGAGTGCCGGGACAATTGAAGGGCGGGTTGTCTCTGCAGACCAGGCAATGTCGGGTGTGGTTGTTTCTG
>JAUWTX010000181.1 GCA_030614505.1 Desulfuromonadales bacterium | reverse complement strand
TCCTGGCTGACGGAAAAAGTAATAACTATCGTAACTATTTAACCGATACCGAAATTGAGACTGGCCTGTCTACATTTGGCCCGGTAATGAAAGAACTTGGCTACACTTAGTTAGAACTGCTTGCTTCCAGTAAGTGATAGTAATTCGCTTTCCGTATATTGAGCCGACCTTGTCTGAAATTCTCCTATCAGTGATAGGGATTTGCTTTTCGTGGATTGTGACAACATTGCCTGCAGCTCCCCTTGACAGTCGCAAGTGGCTCTAAATTTGGCACCATCTCCCTTCTACAGCATGACCACGACCATGTCAAACTAACCCACCCGATAAGGAAAATACTCCAACCACTTAAAACCACTCGAAACTCCCTCCCTTTTGCACAGACCAGCCCTGGCACATCCCCCAGAGTCAATGCAATGTGACGTCTAGATCGTCGCTGCGGTGATCAACTTTATACCGCAGCGCTTTTTTCCTTTAACCTGAGAATTGTAATCAGACGACCAGTTTGGCAGTGCCCCACAGATTGAGTATGATTGTCACAAATTCTGCCGAAGAACTGACAACAAATATGACGGGAATCTTTACCTGAACGACATTCCGGAGTAGATTGGTGTCGTGCTGTTTTATGGCCTCCATGGGGGATGGAGATGATCAGCAGGGGAACAATCAGAAATTAGGACTACAGGCCGCTGTTGTTGGTATATTGTTGACCAGTGATTTTTTTATGCGCCAAGAGGCTCTAGAAAGCTAAAGTCTATTCATTTCTTTTAATCGGTCCAGCAGCCGGTCTGGTTATCCATGAACTGGCTGCAAGGAGATAAACTTATGTCAATTCAAAAAGTAACAATGTTCATTTTCACAGTGCTCATACTTTCCATCACGTCTCTTGTCTTTGCCGCCGGGCACAATCATCATCAAAAACCAACCACCGAACATGGCCTCCAGATATCACCTGACCTCAAAAAACTACTTAACCAGGAAATGGCAGCGATCCAGAACGGCATGATGGACCTGATTCCGGCAATGTCAGCTGGAGAATGGGAAGAGGTTGCTACAATCGGTAAAAACATCAAGGCCAGTTTCATCATGAAACAGAAACTTACCGAAGCCCAAAGAGAGGAATTGCACCGGGTTCTGCCGCCGAGCTTTATTGAGATGGATCAAGATTTCCATAAATCATCAGGGATGCTGGCACATGCGGCTGAAATGAAAAATGCTGATGTGATGAACTTCTATTTTTCCAGGCTCAATGCAGCCTGTGTCTCCTGTCATGCGAAATTTGCAACAGGTCGCTTCCCGGGGCTGACCAAGACAGCTGATGGGGATGCCCATCACCACTAAAAGAACCCACTGTTAACCCTGGGATAAATGTTGTCGGTCGATCTTCTGCCGATGGTTGGCCAATCAGGACTCTTTAAAAGCACAAAATTATGGCCACCTGGCTTCAGCGCCGGGTGGCCTCTCTTGTATTGATATTACTTAAGGGTGTCCGGTTTTATTGGACCGCTAAGATACAAAGGTTTTGAATTTCTCGTCCCGCTATTCTGAAAGTGCCGGGCCACGTTCAAGAACCCGTTCAATCACAGCTGCCGAGCGATAAAGGTCATATTGCGCTTTGACTCGTTCGTTACGGGCGCGAGTCAGAAATTCCTGGGCGTCGAGCAGGTCTACGGTACTGGCTACATTTGCCCGGTAACGATTCTCGTTGACGCGATAGTTCTCTTCAGCCTGAAGGACTGAAGTCTCGGCTGTGGCCAGGTTTCTCTCGGAGACGTGGAAGGCCTCGAGGGCGGTTTGCAGTTGCAGGGTCAAGCGATCTTCAGTGGCCTTGACCTCTTCCTGCCGGGCTCGGATCTCGTGCTCACGCCCGACCAGTTCGTAGCGGGTGTCGAAACCGCTGAAGAGGGTCCAGGAGGCTTGCAGCATCGCTTTGGATTCGCTGTCATAGTCGGTGTCGCCGGTTTCCGGAAGGCCGTTGTTGCCGAACCGGTCGTAGCTTAAAACCAGGTCTACATCGGGCATGTAGTCGCCTCGGACCGCTTTGTGCCCGGCTTGCTGGGCTGCCAGTTGGCTGCGTAAAAAATGCAGTTCGCTACGCTTTGCAAACATCTCCCGACGCAGTTCCTCTACCGAATCCAAAGGCGCTGGCTTCAGAGTGAAGTCGGAAATTTTTTCTTCATCGCTAAGCGGTCGACCCAAAGCTCGCGCCAGAGTCTGGCGTGCGATTTCAAAACGGCCTTTGGCCAGTGCCAGGTTCTGCCGTGCAGTTGCCATTTCCACATCCACCCGCAGCAGGTCATTGCGGGCTATCAAGCCTTGTTCCAGGCGCAGTTGCGTGTCATGGCGTTGCTGCTCGAGCAGTTCCACGCTCTTGCCTTCCGTTTCCACCGTGCGTTCGGCACGCAATACCTCGATATACGCCTCGTTAACCTCCAGAACGATGTCTGCAACGACACCGCGGCGCTGATAATTGGCTGCCGCGGCCCGGTGTTGGGCTTCGTGCAAGCGAAACCAGTCGCTGCCTCCGTTGAACAGGTTGTATCCAGCTTTGGACCCAACCACACTCAGGTTGCGACTATTGAGGGTCGGATCACGATCTCCCCGCCAGTAGCTGTAGTTTGCATCGATGCGCGGCCAGAATGGAGCCTTGGCCAGGTCGGTCCGTGCGTCGGCCGCATATTCAAGCTCCAGGAACTGCTGTATCTGTGGATTATGTTGCAGTGCATCGGCTACAGCCTGGTCGATGGTGAGTGCTCGGGCCGGGCTATTGCCCAGAGTCAGCAATGCCAGCCAGAGGATCAGCAGGATTCTCATGATGCACCCTCCTTGCGGGGCTTGCGTTTTTCGATGCGGATGACAAAGATCAAAAGGGCCGGAATGACGAAAATGGTGAAGACAGTTGAGACGGCCAGCCCACCAAGCAGAACGCTACCCAGTCCCTGATACATTTCGGCGCCGGCGCCGGGAATCAGCACCAGCGGCAGCATGCCGCAGATACTGGTAATAGCACTCATATAGATCGGCCGCAGACGGCTGCGGGTGGATTCGAGAACTGCTTCGCGATGGTCCATACCGTTATGATGAAAGTTGTTCAGTGCCTGGTGGACAATCAGAATCGCATTGTTGACGACGACGCCGACCAGAATGACGAAGCCGAGCATGGTCAGGATATCCATCGCCTGACCCGGCATCCCGATCATGGCCAGAGAGACCTGGAGCAGGCGCAGTCCGAGGAAGCCACCGGCACTCGCCAGGGGCACAGTGAGCATGATGATCATCGGGTAGATGAAGTTGCCGAACATCGAGGCCATCAGCAAATAGGCGATCACCGCTGCGAGGACAAAATTCCACTGCAGAACCTTGGCGGTTTCCACCAGCTTGTCGGCAGCACCACCGAGGCGAACATCAAGGCCGTCAAGGAGGCCAGAACTGCGCAAGGGCGGCATGATGTCATTCTGAATGGTTTCCATCGCCACCTGTAGTGGCATATCTGATGGCGGGGTGACCTGCAGGGTGACGGTTCGTTTGCGTTCCAGGTGACGGATCTGGTCCATACCGGTCGTCTGTTCCATGCGAGCCAGGTTGAAGATCGGGACGATCTTTCCCTGTGGTGTGGCCAGCGGTGCGCTGTAGAGTTCTTCTGGAGTCAAAATGTCACTTTCGGCGGTTTTAACCACCAGGTCGATCTTCTTTTTGCCTTCGGCCTTGAAATCACCGATTACGGCACCGTCCATCAAGACATCCAGGGCCATGCCGAAGTCTTGGGTACTGAGCCCGTTGGCTTTGAGGCGGTTACGGTCCGGCACAAAACGAACTTCAGGATAAGTCAACTCGATGGAAGGAACCGGACGAACCTGGGCGCCGGGGATGCTTTGTCTGAGCTTGCCGAAGATAGCTCCGGCTGCCGAGACGATCTGGTTAAGATCATCGCCGCTTACGTCTACCTCAACACTTCGGCCCCGACCGAGGCTGCTCTGGAATACACCGGGCTGCAGACTGACACCGTACATGCCGGGAATCGAGTAAATCATGCGATTGAAGAAGGGTAGCAACTCGCGGGCCCGGTCCCACTCCTCGGCAATGGCACCGACGATCATGAAGCCTTACCGGCCGACATAGAACATGTTTCTTATGGCGGGCAGGCCGTCTTTCTCTTGACCAATGTGAGGTCCTGCCAAGTCGAAAAAGGTTTCCCCGATTTCCGTGCGCTCTTCGATGGACAACCCGGGTGGTGGTACCAGGATGCTTAGCGCGAAGTTGCGGTTGCCCTGGGGCAGATATTCCTTCTTCGGCATGAGTAGAACAACGCAAGCCACAGCCATGCTGATTAGCAGGGTCACAGTGGCCAGACGTGTTATCCAGTCGCGGGTTGCGAGGTGCACCAGGCTCATCAGGCCGTTGGAGAGACGTTGGCCAATCTGCTCCAGGCCCTGAGTCGCCTTGGGCGGTTTTTTTGCGGCAGAGGACAGTAGCCGATTGGCGAACATCGGGATCACAGAAACCGAGACCAGTAGACTCAAAGAGACGGCGGCAACGACGGCAATGGCAATGTCGCGGAAAAGCTGACCAGCTTCCTCCTGGATGAAAATTACCGGCAGAAAGACCGCCAGGGTGGTAATGGTTGAAGCGAAGACGGCCCCCCATACTTCTTTGGTTCCATCCAGAGAAGCATGGTAGGCATCTTTGCCCATTTTGCGATGGCGATCTATGTTCTCAATGACGACGATAGCATTATCAACCAGCATGCCGACAGAGAAGGCAATGCCGGCCATACTGACCACGTTGAGGTTGCGGCCCATCAGGTCGAGCAGGATGAAAGTGCCGACGATGCTGATCGGGATAGACAGGCCGACCACCAGGGTGGCGCGTACCGAACGTAAAAAAATCAGCAGCACGGCTGCGGCCAGCAGTCCGCCGAAAATGATGTTCTGCTTGATCAGGCTGATGGCACTGCGGATATAGAAACGTTGATCGTAGACCCATTCCAGGTGTAGGCCCTGCTTGTGCAGTTTTTCTTCGTTGAGCCAGTTGACAGTTTCCTCAAGCTGATCGGTCATCTCGAG
>JAUWTX010000183.1 GCA_030614505.1 Desulfuromonadales bacterium | reverse complement strand
TTCAGAGTATCGGCACACCTCTGGAGCTTGACCGGAAAGAACAGCTGTTGTTTGCGGTTCGCTCGTCACTTACTGGTGAAGAAGATACTTATTCTCTAGGTGTACCGATCACCGGGCCTGACTGGTGGGTCATCGTCGAAGCGAATTATGATATAGCACGCGAATCCCTGCGAGGTCAGGAAAAAGCGTTAATGAGCATTGCTGTACTGCTGATCCTCTTTTTCGCGGTCACTTTCGGTGCCATCTGGGCTCTGTTAGTCCGTAACCAGGAGCGCAAGGTTTCCAGACACTTTGAGCAGTTGGCCCAGGAAATTGAAAGTCAGCGACAATTGCTTGACCGGATCAATAACACCATTTCGGACTATATCGTCCTCAAAGACCTGAAAGGTAATTACCTGTACGTCAACCCTGCTTTCGCCGAGGCTGTGGGTAAGGACCCACAGGAATTGATCGGACGGGATGACGAGGCGGTCTTTGGTTATGACACAGCCCGCCGGCTCGAACATTCAGACATGCAGGTTCTGGCCAGTGGCGAGCCGGTGACTTTCAATGAACTGCTCTATCTCCAGTCTGAGCCGCATCATCTGCAGATATCGAAAGCTGCTCTGAAAGATGCCGACGGCAAGCCTTCCGGGATTGTTTCGGTCATCCGCGATGTGACCGAGATCGTTGAAGTGCAGAAGCGCCAGGAACAGGCAACGGCAAAAACGGTTGAAGCCCTGGTGCGAGCCATAGAACTGACTGATCCCTATCTGGCTGGGCAATCCCGCTTGATGGGGAGCTTTGGCGTCGAAGTTGCCAAGGCCATGAATGCCAGTGACCTGGATATAGCAACGGTTGAAACGGCAGCCAACCTTTCCCAGATTGGCAAGCTCTTTGTTGAGAAAGAACTACTTTTCAAAGCTGAAGCTTTGACAATCGAAGAGAAAAAGGAAATGGAGCAACATGTAGAGCATGCTGCCAAGGTTCTGCAGGATATCGATTTCGGTCTGCCTGTTTTTGCTGCCGTTTACCAGATGAATGAAACCCTTGATGGGAAAGGTTATCCAAAGGGTTTGAAGGGTGATGAAATCGGTCTGCCGGCTCGTGTTCTTGCGGTTGTCAATAGCTTCTGTGCCATGGTTGAACCCCGCGCGTACCGGGGTGCCCGCTCGATTGAAGAAACTTTGACGATTATAGAAGCTGGTGACGACTCTTATGATCAGCGTGTCGTCGCCGTTCTCAAGGAAGTTGTTAACTCGGCTATTGGTGAAAAGATTCTGGCCAAGCGGCGGCAGGGTTAAAAAGAGGCGTTGATGCCCGTCAAGAACTTGTTTGCGACGCCTGGTCATAATATCGATATGGCCAGGCGTAATTCTTTCTTGTTAAAGTTGTTGGCGGGGCTTACCTGTGTCGGGTAGATGGGTTACAATTGTCTCGGTAAGTCGTTTTCATCCGGAAACTTAAATTAAGTTATAGGTTCGGGAATTCATGAATAACTTCAGTCAGGCAGTGCGACAGGTCCTTGGTGGTGACCTGAAGAGCGCAGAGGTACAAACAATTCAGGTCAACCTTGGTCTGCTCTGTAACCTGAGCTGTCGACACTGTCATGTTGAAGGTTCTCCCCTGCGGACGGAAATCATGACCTGGGAGACGATGCAGAGCGTTTTACGTTTGGCAGAGGCCATGCCCCAGACCCGGGTCGACTTAACCGGTGGGGCTCCTGAACTCAACCCGTTTTTCAAGCAGTTTGTCAATACACTCTGCGATATGGGAAATCCGGTGCAGGTGCGGACCAATCTGACGGTTTTCTTCGAGGCAGGGCAGGCTGACACACCGGAGTTTCTTGCCAGTCGGGGCGTTCATCTGGTCGCGTCACTTCCCTGCTATCTTAACGATAACGTCGATAACCAACGTGGTAGCGGTGTTTATAAACGTAGCATTGCCGCACTACGCCGGCTGAACAGCCTCGGTTACGGACGACAGCAGGAATTGCCCTTGAATCTTGTCTATAATCCCGGCGGAGCCTTTCTTCCTCCTGATCAGGTGACTCTGGAAGATGCCTACCGGAAAGAGCTGAAAGAGCGTTTCGATGTGGAATTTACTCGATTGCTGACGATTACCAATATGCCGATGGGTAGATTCCTTAGTGATCTGCAGCGGGATGGCCAGGCGGAGAATTACAAGTCTTTGCTCGAGGACAATTTCAACCAGGAAACTTTGGATGGTTTGATGTGTCGGCACCAGATATGTATATCCTGGGATGGTTCTCTGGCTGATTGTGACTTCAACAGTGCTTTGGGACTCACTCTGGCCGGAAGCTTGCCGGGGCACATTAATGAGCTTGAGTCGGACCAATTGCTGGGTCGCACTATAGTCACCGGTGAACATTGTTTCGGCTGCACTGCCGGCGGCGGTTCTTCTTGCGGCGGAGCCCTGGTGGCCTGAGCAAGGCAATCCTGGCAGCCTGTCGGACGATCAGATCTGCATCAGCATGAGGCTTGAGAGAATCAGCATGAGGCTTTCCGAACCCTGGAAGGCCTCGTATTGTCTGGCCCCATGAGGTTCCGGTTTGACAGTAAAGATGAGAGTGATTAGGATGCTGAAACTTGCCATGAAAAAACACTTCATCAGCATAATCCTGTTCCTGCTCTGTCTGCTGGTTTCCAGCCCGGTTGAAGCACACCTCACGCTTGGTGTGGTGATCGGGACAGATGAGGGTTCCAGTGAAATAACTTCAGATCGGGCACACTCCCTTGCAAGCCTGCTTGCTGAAAAGCTTCAGGAAGAGGTCGTTGTCAAGGAACTGTCTGATTCTGCCACTTTGATCAATTGGCTCGATCATTTAGCTGCGCTTGACCTGGCCCTGCTTTCTGTCGAAGATATTAAGGCCAACCGCGACAAATTTCTCCTGGTTGGGCAATTTGATGAACAAGGCAAGCTCAACCTGTTTGCCCGTCAGGACCTTGATGGTGATCTGCTGCAGCGGGTTGCCAGAATTGCCCGTGAGTCCGGCTTTGTGCCTTGGAGATCAGCTGAGCCAATTGAACTTGTAGCGTCGCCGGGAGTGGAACAACCTGAAGTAACTGTTGTCGTTGCGGATGTCGCTCCACGTGAGCAGGCGCCACCAGTCTTTACTTCGATTAAGCCAGAGGTTGCATTAGAAGCTGTCGTTGGCAAAGAACCGTCCGAAGACGAACAGCAGAAAATCATTGAAGAAGTCTTGACGTTTGTAGACGCTGTTCCTGCTCACGAATTGGCAGAGACAAGCCCCACCATTCTCGATGAGGAAACAGGGGTGTTGTCTGGCGACGAGATCGTTACTTTTCTTGGAGAAGATACGGTTGCCTTGATGGTCGCCCAACCGGACATTCCCCCAGAGCTACGCCCCCCGGGAGTGCCGATCATTCGTCCGGGACGCCTTCCGCAACGCGCAACAGTTGTTGAGGATGAGCTGCTGGTTGCTTCCATTCCTGAGCCGCGCAGGAATATCGAACCGTCTCGCCCGCCGAAACTCTTGCCGGAGCCTGAACCTGAGCCGGGAGTCATTTATGTCGTGCCGTTTGTTGCCATCATGGTACCAGACGAGGTTAATGCCCGAATTTTTGATCAGTTTGTCGATCTGCTGAACCGGGAGGGCGCGGCTTTTGGCCTGCAGTTTGTCATCCTTAAAGAAGGATTACGGCGTGTCACTCCTGAGTGGTTGGCCATTCGCAAATATGTAACTGGCGAAATTTACGCTTACGTGGAAGATGCAGGCAGCAGCTGGACGGAACTGCGGACCAAGGCTCGTGTGACTTACCGTCACCCCGGTCAGGATGGCCCTGCCTTTGGATTTGAGTACCCGGTCAAAAACTTTTTTGACCATGATCGTTCCAGTCTTGAAGTTGAGCGCATCAAGATGGCGGATAATGTTGCTATGGTCCTCGCCGAGGAACTGCTCAAGGCCCTGCAGAACTGATTCTGACAGCCAGTTCGTTGATAGTCCGGTCGACTGCTAACCGTAATTTGACCCCGCAACCTAATAGCTGGAGAGTCTCCGGCAAACAATTCTGTTTTATTCTGTAAGTTTTTCTGGAAATCCCTTGACAATCTCGGGAGGCTGATTATATTTAGGCCTGCTTTTGGCACTCGCTTGCCTTGAGTGCTAACGAGGTAGCTTCGCCACTGATCTCAGTTTTACAAGAGAACTTTAATACCCATAATTCTTTTAAGAAAGGAGAACAAAACTATGAACATCAGACCTTTGCATGACCGGATCATCGTAGAACGTATCGAGGAGGAGACTATGACAGCCTCCGGTATCATTATCCCCGATTCTGCCAAGGAAAAGCCTCAGGAAGGGACTGTCATTGCTGTTGGTAAGGGCAAGGTAACTGAAGACGGCAAGGTTTTGCCCCTTGATGTCAAGGTTGGCGACAAGGTGTTGTTCGGCAAGTATTCCGGTACCGATATCAAGATCGATGGCAATGAATATCTGATGATGCGTGAGGACGATGTCCTCGGCGTTGTTGAATAAGACACATTACCCAGACCGATAAGGAGACTAGATCGACATGGCTGGTAAAGAAATTAAATTCGGGCAAGACGCCCGTGCCGCAATTCTCGAAGGGGTCAACGCCCTTGCTGACGCAGTAAAAATCACTCTTGGTCCCAAGGGCCGCAACGTCGTTATCGACAAGAGCTTCGGTGCACCGCTGATCACTAAAGATGGTGTAACTGTTGCCAAGGAAATCGAACTGGAAGGCAAGTTCGAGAACATGGGCGCCCAACTGGTCAAGGAAGTTGCTTCCAAAACCTCCGATGTTGCCGGTGACGGCACCACGACCGCCACGGTTCTGGCCCAGGCCATTTATCTTGAAGGCGTCAAGCTGGTCACGGCTGGTCACAACCCGATGGAAATCAAGCGCGGCGTCGACAAAGCTGTTGTGGCTGCTGTCGCTGCCCTGGAGAAAATGTCCAAGCCGGTCAAGGACCACACCGAGATTGCTCAGGTCGGTACTATTTCGGCAAACAGCGACGAAACCATCGGCAGCATTATTGCCGAGGCGATGGAAAAG
>JAUWTX010000234.1 GCA_030614505.1 Desulfuromonadales bacterium | reverse complement strand
GGTCGCCGCCAGTTGCCAAAGCTCTATCTCAAAGTCTTTCAGCAAGACAAGCTTATTCACTCTACTAAAAGGAGTCTGCTCTGGGACCCGACTGAAAACAAGCTGAATACCCGCATAGAGATTTCGATTTCCGGTGATCAAGGGGCCATTTACACCGTACACGGCACGGTTGCCGATCCACAGGGGAAGGGGGTAGGGGGCGCCTTTGTCCGTGCCTTTAACAAAGACTTGCGACTTGAGGAACTGCTTGGCGTATCCCCAACCGACAGTCAAGGGCGCTACGCGATTACCTACACCCAAACCCAGTTCCGCCGCACCGAGAAGAAAAACGCTGATCTGATTGTGCGGGCTTATGATGCCGATGGCACGCTCCTGGCCGAGTCGTCCCTTATGTTTAATGCCCAGCCGGTAGAAACTGTCGACATAGTGCTCCCCGGCGAGGAACTGGATCAATCGGAATATGAGCGCTTCCTTGCTGAACTGACTCCGCTGCTTGACGGATTGACGCTCGCGGAGTTGACTGCGGAAGATGTTTCTTTCCTGGCTGGCGAAACAGGCTTGGAGCGTCGCTTTATCAGTTTCCTGGTGTCTGCCGAGAAACTGGCGACCATTACTAACTTGGCGGCGAGTATTCATTACGGCTTTGTCCGCGAGAACCTCCCCACAGACCTTCCCTCCTTGTTGCGACAAGGACGAGATGCGCAAAGGCTGGCTTTGGAGACCGCAATTAAGAACAAGCTGATTCCCGCAATCTCACCAGAAGGGCTGGATGCAACCCTTGATCGACTGCAAGATCTTCTGGTGGAGTTTACTCTCGAAGAGCCGGAAGAGCCGACAAAGCCTTCCCTGGGTGGCTTGATAGCGACCACTCTCTTGCCCTTGTCACGCAACCAGAAAAAAGCCTTTTTGAAACTCTACTTGCGTCCATCAGAGCCGGCCGAGAACATTTGGGAAAGTTTGCGGAGAATCCCCGAATTCCATCAAGCAGAGCTGGTGGACGAACTGGAAGTAACCATACAGATGGGCAACCTGACTCAAAACCATCTACCCCTTGTGCGCACGCTCCAGCGGATGCGAAAGGATGGCGAGCTATCATCGTTCCGCGAGTTGGCACGTCTGACGGTTGAGGACTGGATCAGTTTAATAGACCAATCCAGAGAAGAACAGTTGCCAGCCGTACCCCCGAGTATAACCGGTGAAACCGAGACGGAAAAGGCCCATAACTATGCCCTGCAAATCGGTGAACTGCTTGAAGACACTTTTCCGACACTCAGCGTTGCTTATCGGGTTGAGCAAAACGATTTGTCCGGCAGGGATGATCTGACAGCCTTTTTTAACCGAAGCATTATCGACCGCAAAAAGCGCAATCCAGGCGTTCCCGAATTCGACTTTGCGAGCACCCACATCGACCGCTACCTGAAGGATCACGCCAAGGCCGTGCTGGCCGATGTGTCGGATCGGCAACGGTTAATCCTGCAACTCAAGAGCATGCAACGTCTGTTCAAAGTCACGCCTTACTACACCGAAATGAAACCCCTTCTGGAGAATGACATCCATTCTGCGCAGAGCATCGTGCGCCTTGGACCGGGACAGTTCGTTAAACGCTTCGCCGAACACTTCGGTGGCGAGGCGAGAGTAGCCGAACTCTACGACAAGGCCGAGCACCGGAATGCCATAGCAATGGCGGTGCTAAACAAATACGGAGCCGCATTCAACGGAGCTACGCCGGCTGTCGTCCCAACACCGCCCCAACCTTCAGAAGAAGATCTCGAAGCCATACCCGAATGGCCCAGCCTGTTTGGCTCACTCGATTTCTGCTCCTGTAAGCATTGCCAGTCGGTTTACAGTCCTGCGGCTTACCTGGTCGACGCTTTGCATTTCCTGGATACGGCCAGTTCAGCGAAGGACCCGAACAAAACCGCCAAGGACGTCTTGTTCGAACGCCGGGGAGACCTCGGCAAGATTGAGCTCTCCTGCGCCAACACCAACACACCGGTGCCCTACATCGATCTGGTGAACGAGATCCTGGAGAATACGGTAGCCAAACCATTCCCGGGTACACCCTACCCCCAGACCCGGGATACAGCCGAAGAAATTGGCGCTAACCCTGAATACGTTAATCCAGAGGCTTACCAGACGTTGAGCAATCTGGTTTTTCCATGGAACTTGCCTTTTGACCGCTGGGCTGAGGAGTGCCGTGTTTATTTGCAGCAATTGGGCACGCAACGCTACCAAATCATAGAGATCTGTAGCGAGAAGATCCGTACCGAATGTCTGAATGACCGCGCCATTGCTCGTGAATACCTGGGGCTGAACTTGCACGAATGGAATATTATCACCGGTTTCTCGCAGCAGAGTATCCCCGGTTTATCGTCTCATCAGCCCTGGGAGTATTGGGGGGGGTATGCCAAATCTCCCGAGCCCTCTATCTGGCTCAAGGCAGTAAGTCATGTGCCTGTGTTTCTGAAAAAGTCCGGACTCAGCCATCCAGAGCTTTTGGAATTGCTGGCCACCCGGTTTGTCAACCCCAACCCCGCACACCGAATCCTTGATATCTCACCGAAAAACGCCTGCCAGCTTGATGAGATGACGCTGTCGCCGCAGATCAACCTCACCAAGTCCCTGCTGCACAAGATCCACCGATTCATCCGCCTGCAGCGGAATTTGGGCTGGACCATGCAGGAACTGGATCAGGCGATCACGGCTTTGCAGCCACAAGATGATTATGGCGAGTTGGTACCGACGGATAGCTTTGTGGTGGAATTATCACACATTGAGCGTTTGCGCAAAGACTTGAAACTCCCGATTGTTCAAATACTCAGCTTTTGGAGCGACATCGATATCGCGAACTATGACGTCGAAGAAAAACGTCCTTCTCGCTCCCTGTACGACAAGCTTTTTCAGAATAAGACGCTCTTGGGCAATAGGGATGATCTGGAGGCTTTTGCCTTGCACAACCTTCCGTCAGCTACCATCAGCGAGCATGGCTCCATACTCGAAGCCGTTCTGGGCATTGGCGCAACCGACCTCGAACAATTGGTCGTTGCCACCCAGTTGCCGGAGATGCTTAGCCTGACCAGCCTGTCGATTTTGTATCGTCATGTTCTTCTGGCCAAGTCCCTAAGTCTCACGATTCCAGAACTATTAACGTTGAAGTCCCTGTTTGCAATGGATTTTTTTGATCCAGCACATACGGTAAATACCCTTCTTTTTACTGAAAAATTGCACAAGATACGGGCGACCAACTTTTCGGTCGCCCAGTTGAACTACCTCTATCGTCATATCGACGATCCTGTCAAACCCATTGCGCCTACTGCACAAGATCTAATCCAACTGCCCCAAACTCTGCTGGGTGAGCTGAACAGGATCGCAGAGGAAACTGAAATCAACGCGCCTTCCGAGGATCTGTTCAGAACGCACCTGGCAACTTTGCTGGTTGAGACGCAGGTTCGTGCGGCGATGGATTTTCTTGATACCAGTCCTACAGATACCCCGGAAAATCGAGAAACTATCGTTCAATTCTTTGGACTGTTTTTGCCAGAAGCACCTGACTATGCACAGCTACTGGCACCTTCTGAACCACAGAACGAGAAAGAAAAACAAGCTCTGAAAGAGAAGGAGATAGCCTGTCTACTGCCACAACTCATGGCCTATCTGCGGAACCAGCAAGGTCGCACCGCGATCAAACAAATTCTCAGCGAAACACTCAAGCTGGACAAGCTCGTCACCGCAAGTCTGCTGGATACTATTTTACGATCCAGACAGAATCCTGGAAATCCCGACAAAAATGCGATCGACGATTTTTTGGTACTCAAGAATGCCGGCCTTTTTGCCACCTATGCGGGCAAGGATTCCCAGGGAGAGGCTGTTAAAGTTTTACGAATAGATCCTTGCATAGACTTTGACTGGGGAACCGCTAAGCCGGCGAAGGGTATCGTTCCTGATACCTTGCAACAGATAATCTGGGAAGGGAAACTGTTAGCACCGTCGAACGAAGTATATGCCTTCCATCTCGAT
>JAUWTX010000228.1 GCA_030614505.1 Desulfuromonadales bacterium | reverse complement strand
GTCGTTGATTTATCATCCCGATCGCGTCGTGCGTGAAACCGCCTTTGCGACTTTTCTCGACAAACACGCCGAGCAGTCGTTGGTGTTGACCAGTTGCTTTAACAATATACTGCTCGACCACAGCAAGGAAGCCGAGTTGAGGCACTATCCTGACCTGATGACACCAACTCATCTGAGCAGCGAAACCGACCCGGAGATGGTGGAGCAGCTGCTTGCCGTCACCGAGGAGCACTATCCCCTTGCCCAAGAGTATTTTGAGCTGAAACGGCAGTTGCTCGGCCTCGATAAGCTGAAGAACACAGACCTTTATGCGCCGGTGATAGAAGAAACCCGTAAGTTCAGTTTTGCCGAAGCCCTTGATCTGGTCGTGAACTCTTTTCGCGCCTTTTCCCCTGAGATGGCTGACATCGTAGAGCGACTGGTTGCAACCGGACGTCTTGATGTCTCACCGCGTAACGGCAAGTCTGGTGGCGCCTTCTGCATGGGGCTCTATCCAGGCGCTGATCCTTATATCCTGCTTAATTTCACAGGTGCTCTGCGTGATGTATCCACCCTGGCTCATGAACTGGGGCACGCGGTGCATTATGTCCTCTCCGGTGAACAGACTTTTTTCCATTACCATGCGCCTCTTCCCCTGGCGGAGACGGCAAGTGTCTTTGCCGAAATGCTTTTGACTCGCACATTGTTGGAACAGGTACCTGACCGACAGACCAGGATAGCGATGCTCTGCGCCAAGATCGAGGATATCATCGCAACCACCTTCCGTCAGACGGTACTGACCCGCTTCGAGCAGGCGGCCCATGCCCGACGCGGTAAGGAGCTCCTTGCCGCCGATGAGCTTTGTGAACTGTGGCTGGCGGAGAATGCCCGCTTGCTCGGTGACCGTGTCGAAATGATTCCGTCTTATAGATGGGGATGGAGCTACATCAGTCATTTTATTCATGCACGTTTCTACTGCTATTCCTACGTGTTTGGCGAGCTTATGGTGCTGGCGCTTTACCAGAAATATCGAGCTGAAGGCCCTGCCTTTGTCCCCGCCTATCTGGACCTGTTACGTACTGGAGGTTCAGTGCGACCGGATATTCTGGTCAAACGTATGGGGATTGATCTTAAGAATCCCCATTTCTGGGCGCAGGGATATGGTCTTGTTCGTGAGGTGGTTGAAGAATTAAAAGTACTGTCGGCAATGAGGGAACATGACAAGTAGCGGAAAAAGCCATGCACGTGGAATAGGGGTCGCGTCTACACATTTCACTTTTTTTGCACTTCGTGCATTTTTTGTGAAATGTGTAGAAGCGACCCCTATTCCACGTAGGTTCTGTAGGATTAAGGATAAAAAAATAAGGGCCGGAATTAACTCCCGGCCCTCTTGGTCGTTTTAAGACTTTGCGTGATCGTCGCTACGAAAGTATCTCTTTCGCTGTCTCGATCACATTTTCAATCGTGAAACCAAACTTTTCCATCAGTTGGCCGGCCGGGGCGCTGGCACCATAGCTTTGCATACCGATTGTCTTGCCTTTGAGGCCAACGTAACGTTCCCAACCGAAAGTTGAAGCAGCTTCTACTGCTACACGATTCAGGCATTCAGGTGGCAGAACCTGATCGCGGTAGTCTTGGGTCTGTTTCTCAAAAAGCTCCCAACAAGGCAGGGAAACAACTCTTGTGCCGATGCCTTCTTGCTGCAATTGCTCTTGTGCTGCGAGTGCCAGGGAGACTTCTGAGCCACTAGCGATGATGATCGCCTGCAGGTCGTCCTGCTCTTTGGACAGGACATAGCCACCCTGCTGGAGGCCTTCCGCAGCACCAAATTCATTGCGATCGAGAGTCGGCAGTCCCTGGCGAGTCAAAATAAGAGCCGTCGGTCCCTGACTATTGGCAATTGCTGCTTTCCACGCTTCAACGGTCTCGTTGGCATCACCGGGGCGGATAACGGTCAGATTAGGTACTGCCCTCAGGTTAGGCAACTGCTCGATTGGTTGATGGGTCGGGCCATCTTCACCCAAGCCGATGGAATCATGCGTCAAAATGTAAATTGTACGGAGACCCATCATGGCGGCCATACGTATTGGTGGGCGCATGTAGTCGGCAAAGATCATGAATGTGCCACCGAAGGGGATCAGCCCAGGGGTATGAGCCAGGCCGTTAAGGACCGCAGCCATACCGTGTTCACGGACACCGAAGTGGATGTTGCGACCAACGCTGCAGGGGGTGAAGGAGTCCTCGCCCTTGAGGGTTGTATTGTTGGAAGGTCCGAGGTCGGCAGAGCCTCCGAGCAGGAAAGGCAGTTTGCCAGCCAGCGCGTTCAGCGTCTGGCCACTGGCCTGGCGGGTGGCCAGTTTCTCTCCTGCGGCATAGGTCGGCAGATCATCCCACCCTGCAGGGAGCTCCCCTGCCGCAGCTTTTTGCCATGCGGCAAGATCCGTATTCTCTTTTAATTCGTTGGCGAAAGTCTTCTGCCAGATGGCTTCTAGTTCAGTGCCACGACTGATCGCCTCTCCCATATGTGCCGTGACATCCGTGGGGAGATTGAAACATTCTTCAGGAGCGCGACCAAAAAACTGTTTGGTCAGCTTCAGCTCTTCGCCGCCCAGAGGGGCACCGTGAGCACCGGCCGTGTCCTGCTTGTTCGGCGCTCCGAAACCGATATGCGAGCGGGCAATGATCAGGGACGGGCGAGGTGAATGCTTGGCCTTCTCAATAGCCCGGTCAAGATCCTGAACGTTTTCGCCTTCTACATGTTGGACCTGCCAGCCGTAGCTGAGATAGCGGGTTGCGACTTCTTCGGTAAAAGCCAGATCAGTATCCCCTTCGATAGTGATTTTGTTGTCGAGGTAGAGGTAGACCAGGTTGCCAAGACGCAGGTGACCGGCCAGAGAAGCTGCTTCGGACGCAACCCCTTCCATCAGGTCGCCGTCGGAACAGAGGCCGTAGATCGTATAGTCGAACAGCTCTTCACTGATACGTTGTTGCAGGAAGCGGGCGCCCATTGCCATGCCGACACCGACCGAGATTCCCTGGCCGAGTGGCCCAGTTGTCGTTTCAATGCCGGGTGCGTGACCAAATTCCGGGTGCCCGGCAGTCGGGCTGTCGAGTTGGCGGAAATTTTTCAGGTCGTCCAGGGAGAGGTCGTAGCCGGAGAGGTGCAGCATACTGTAGAGGAGAGCAGAAGCGTGACCACAAGACAGGATAAACCGATCACGTCCAGCCCAATCCGGATTCCTGGGATTATAGCGCATGTGCCGGTTGTATAGCAGATAAGCAATCGGCGCGGCCTCCATGGGCGTACCGGGATGTCCTGACTGGGCCTGTTCAACCATGTCGGCGGAGAGCAGGCGGATGGTGTCGATGGCCCTCTGGGCCTGTTGCATGTCAAGCGTCTGTGCCATTGAAGAACTCCTCAAAAATCAGTTTTTATTGAGCCGCTACTATACTGACACGCTGCCGGCAAAACAAGAGCAAATTCCGCGAGAGTGTACGGCCCTAGCCACAAAAACGTCAAGGCCGATTCGGACTATCCGAATCGGCCTTGGTTATGCGTGGAGGTGAAGAAGCCTTGTTCTACATGGAGGTAAAAAACGGGTTTTAGTTTCGCCGGTCCGCCTGCCACAACGAACCTTTGATGGTTCGTATCCTACCTTCCGTGAATCAATAAAACTACGTTGCTTCCCGTAAAAAAGTGATGGTCAGCCCGCAGGTTTTAACTGTGCATCTGCACAGTCGGAAGGCTTGGGAGGTCTATCGACAAAACCGCAATGCTTGATCAGTGTTTTAAGCTTCTCCTGACGATCTCCATGCCAGTTTTGCAGAAGTTGTTCTGCGAGAGTGACGCCACCCTCTATCAGGGTGTCAAGTCCCTTCAAAAAATGGCACTCGCTCTTTTCCTGACATCGCAGGTTCTTTTGTTGGATAAGGCCGTTACGAGCCAGTGCAAGACAGATTCGCGCCAGATCCTGCAAGGTTCCGTCTTTCCAGGGGGCTTGCAGACCTTGGCGCCAGGCTTGACGGCAGGCTTTCTCGAGCTTTGCAATCGAGTCCAGCCGGCAGTGTTCCCATGCGGACTGGAAAGACTCCTCGTTGTACATCAATCCCTTGAGCAATGCTGCAACGGCCAGGACCAGGTGT
>JAUWTX010000232.1 GCA_030614505.1 Desulfuromonadales bacterium | reverse complement strand
TTGAGGCTCTGGCTGCAGTGCTGGGTGGTACTCAGTCGCTGCACACTAACGCGCTGGATGAGGCAATCGCACTGCCGACCGATCACTCTGCGCGTATTGCCCGTAATACCCAGTTGGTCATCCAGGAAGAATCTGGCATCACCAATGTCGTCGATCCGCTCGCCGGATCCTATTATGTGGAAAGTCTGACCGCCTCGCTTATTGAAGAAGCCCGGAAAATTCTTGATGAAATTGACGAACTGGGTGGTATGACCAAGGCGATCGAGTCCGGTATGCCGAAATTGCGTATTGAGGAATCGGCCGCCAAAAAGCAGGCCGCCATAGACAGCGGCCGCGATGTCATCGTTGGTGTCAATAAGTATCAACTCGCCGAAGAAGACCAAATTGAAGTGCTTAATATCGACAACACTGTCGTACGCAAATCACAAATCGCTCGTCTCGAGAAGATGCGCGCCGATCGTGACGAGGCTGCTTGCCAGAAGGCCCTTGCTGCGATCACTGCCGCATGCAAGAATGAGGAAGGAAACCTGCTTGGTCTCAGTATTGAGGCTGCCCGCCTCAGGGCCAGTGTCGGTGAGATATCTGATGCCATGGAGGAGGTTTTTGGCCGTCATAAGGCGGAGATAAAACTGGTCTCAGGAGCTTACGGATCCGTGGTAGATAACGACGACAACTTTGCTGCACTGAAGAAACGCATTGATGCCTTTGCCCTCAAGGAGGGCCGCCGGCCGCGTATTCTGATTGCCAAGATGGGGCAGGATGGTCACGACCGCGGTGCCAAGGTGGTGGCGACCGCTTACGCCGATGCCGGTTTCGATGTTGATGTCGGCCCGCTCTTCCAGACTCCCGAAGAAGCGGCCAAGATGGCGGTGGAGAACGATGTCCACGTAGTTGGTGTCTCCAGCCTGGCGGCCGGCCACAAAACTCTTGTGCCACAACTCGCTGCCGAGTTGAAGAAACTTGGCGCCGATGATATCGCCATCGTTTGTGGTGGTGTCATTCCACGCCAGGATTACGACGAGCTGTTTGCCGCCGGCGCTGCCAGGATTTTCGGCCCGGGCACGCCGATTGTCACCTCGGCAACCGAGACGCTGGATGCGATTGAAGCACAACAGAAATAATTGTGGGAATGAACCGACGAGGGCAGGTGTATAACGTCAAGAACGTATAAGCGTTACGCTTATACGCTTTTGTCTTTTCTACCAAGTAATCAGCTGCTTCTATGATCAAAATCCACGAAATAGCAGACGGCGTCCGATCCGGTAACGTCCGTGCCCTCGCCAAAGCGATCACCCTGATCGAAAGCCGCAACCTCGACCATTCCCTTGCTGCGACCACGCTGCTCGATGAACTCCTCCCTGCAACAGGCAATTCGATTCGTATCGGTATCTCCGGGGTGCCGGGGTCTGGTAAGAGCACTTTTATCGAAGCCTTCGGTATGCACCTGTTAAGCCTGGGCCACAAGGTGGCAGTGTTGGCTGTCGACCCGTCTTCGCAACTCTCTGGCGGCAGTATCCTCGGTGACAAGACACGCATGGAGGAATTGGCCCGTGAGACCAATGCGTTCATACGGCCATCTCCAGCGGGCGAAACTCTGGGTGGTGTGGCACGCAAGACTCGCGAGACCATGTTGATCTGCGAAGCTGCCGGGTACGATGTGATCATCGTCGAGACGGTCGGTGTCGGACAGTCTGAGGTTACCGTCGCCTCGATGGTCGATTTCTTCCTGCTGCTGCAGATCCCCAATGCCGGTGACGAACTGCAGGGGATCAAGCGAGGTGTCATGGAAATAGCCGATGCCATCGTCGTCAACAAGGCGGAAGGCGACAATCGCCCCAGTGCCGAACTGGCTCGTCAGCAGTACGTCAACGCCCTGCACATGCTCAAACCGAAAAGTCTCAACTGGCAAGTCCCGGCCCTGCTTTGCAGTGCTCTTCATGTTGAGGGGGTAGTCGAGGTGTGGAGTACGGTAGAAGAATTCCGCTCGTGCATGCAGCAAAGCGGGGAGCTGGAAGAAAAGCGTAAACTGCAAGCCAGCGACTGGATGTGGACTTTACTGATGGAAGACCTCAAAGAGATGTTCCTGAGGGATCGTAATGTAGAGGGGCTTCTGGAGCAGGTGCAGGAGGCTGTGGCGACCGGGATAACGACACCGAGTGCTGCTGCCAGGAGACTTTTAGAGGTCTTTAAGAGGAATTGAATCGAAGCGTTAAACTTGATTGAAAGGGGTAAATAGTTATGCCTGACAAAATTAGCCACATAGGGATCGCTGTCGCCAGCATTGAAGAAGCCACCCTCTTCTACCGCGATGTCCTCGGTATGGAATACGAGGGGACCGAAGTTGTTTCCGAACAGAAAGTCAAAGTAGCTTTCTTCGTTATTGGTGAGAGCCGCATAGAGCTGCTCGAGCCGACAGCCCCCGATTCTCCGGTTGCAAAGTTTCTGGAGAAGAATGGGCCGGGTGTGCATCACGTTGCCTACGAAGTTGCCGATCTTGAACAGCGCCTGGCACAGCTGAAGGCTGAAGGCGTACGCCTGATCGATGAAAGCCCGCGCATGGGAGCCCATAAAACGCGAATCGCCTTTATGCATCCTAAAGCCAGTGGCGGGGTTCTGACTGAGCTTTGCCAGCCAGGGGAGCGTATGTAACATTGTTTTAATGAGGTTTTCAATTGGAATCCTCCATTAAAGCGGGTGGAATGGCCCTGTCTTAGCTTTTATTCTTGACAAATAAAAAACAGCTTTTCTATACTGCAAAAAGCTGTTTTACTGAAAACTGAAAAAGAGTACAGTAGCAATTGAGGCTACGGCTATTTTCGGTTTCGGGTTATTGGCGCATATCGATTGCCAGAGAATAATATGAAGTTTAACAAACATCTATTCATTATCCTGCTCTTCCTTGTTTTCTGTATGGCACCGGTCGCAGCAGTTGCCATTGAGACGGGTGCGCAGGCCCCTGACTTTAAATTAAAAAACATGGCAGGCCAGGAGGTCAGTCTCTCTGATTTCAAAGGCCAGTTGGTTCTGCTTAAGCTGGCGACGACCTGGTGTCCGACCTGCAAGCAGTTGAGTGCGGAAATCGGGAAGGTCGGTGACTTCCTGAAAGAGAAGGACGTCGTATTCCTCGAGGTTTTCGTTCAGGATTCGCAGGCAATGATCGAAAAATACCTGGCCGGCAAGGAATTCCCCATGACTTTCCATGCTCTGCTCGATGATGGTCAGGCTTACAAGGCTTACAATGTCTACCTGATTCCACGCTTTCTGATCATTGACGCCGAGCAGATTGTTCGTTTTGATAGCGCCGGTCGCAACGTCTTGGCAGAGGATATTATCTCTATGGTTAAAGAGTTTGGTCCTCCGCCCAAGGTTAGTGGTTCTTCGTAGCAATGGTTGAAAAGTAAAGGCTGGAAAAGTGAACGGTTGTTTGACCAGGCAGTTGAAACGTGGAAAAATTGCGACAGTGTGGATGGCTGGCAACAGCTTTTAATCACTGGCCGGGAAGAAAAAATAACATTATTTTGCAAACAGGTTAAAAAACACTTGGAAAACAGGGCTTCTTTAGCTATCTTATGTCGTGCTTGATAGATTGGCATCAATGTTGAAACATAGTTTTGTTAGATCATTTTTGTATGGGTGAGTGTGTGCCCTGCAGAATTTGCTGTAAATGCTTCAAGACTCTTTAGGGCTTGGTGGAATCAAACATAAGTGTGCTTGGTGCAGTCAAACATTAAGTCTACGAAAGGAGGTCAATGAATGAAGAAGGTTTTCACCAGCGCATTGTTAGTTATCATGATCGTCTCTCTGGCGGCGTGTGCTGGCTCGAAGGGAGATCAGAAAGTGCGTGTCAAGTGCCCCGCTTGTGGGTATGAGTTTGATGCACCGATTTAGGATAAACATTCAGATTTAGAAGACTTGGCTCGCTGTGGTAGCGGGCGCAGGTTGTGATCTAAATCTTACATTCAGGAGGCAAAAAATGAAATTGTTGAAAGTATTGGTAGCAGCCTTAGTGCTGGCAGCTATGGTCACTCCGGCCATTGCAGAAGATCGCCTGAGT
>JAUWTX010000148.1 GCA_030614505.1 Desulfuromonadales bacterium | reverse complement strand
GCGCAGAAGTTGCCATACCTGTTGTTCACGCTATGGTGGTTCTGCTGATCGTGCGGTTATTGACACCTAAGGAGGGACGAGATTATCTGCAGATTTTTGTCCTGGCGCTCTTTATTCTGGCCGGGTCTTCCTTGATCCATCTGGAAATAGGTTTCGTTGTTTACCTGGTGTTGCTGGTTTTCGGCGTCACGCTTGGGCTGGTTCTGTTGACGGTCTATGTGACCGATAAAAACCTGATAATGACACGCCCGGATCTGACCAAGTTAATCAAAGTCGGTCTGATCCTCCCTGCCGTTTCCCTGTTGCTGATGATGGTCTTTTTTGTGGTCCTGCCAAGGACCCGTCACCCCCTCTGGAATTTTCTCAATCCTTCAGCCCATGGTGTGGTCGGACTTTCGGAGACGGTTGAGCCGGGGAGTTTTGCACAGATCTCAGGGGTTAAGAAACTTGCGTTTCGTGCTGAAGGTCCGGAACTTGCGCCGGAAGATCGTTACTGGCGAGCGTTGGTGCTTAACCAGTCAGAAGAAGGGCGCTGGGTTCGTAATGATCCACCCGGAGAAGGGGGCCAGCATATTGATGGCCCTGCCCCTATCATTTTCATGATCTACCCGGAGCCACGCACAGACCGTTACCTGGTCACCCTTGATCGACCGACTCTTGTCAGCGGGATCCGCCACAAGCAAACCCCCGACCAAATGTTTATCGCCCGTAGCGCTCTTGATCACCGCTTCCGTTTTGAGATGCGGGCCAGTCCCGGTGCTGAACTAAAGGTGAACGGCAATGTCGATCGCGCTTTTTATTTACAAACTCCCGAGGAAATATCGCCACGTATGCGGGAGGTCGCTGCCGGGGTTCGTGACGAAAGCGAAGAAGTCAGCATGCGTGTTAATGCCCTGGCGGATTTCTTTCGCGACCAGCAGCTCAGTTACGCTCAGGATGATCTCCCCTCCGGGCCAGATCCAATAGACTCCTTCCTGTTTGAAAAAAAACGCGGTTACTGTGAGTTTTTTGCCTCGGCATACATCACCCTGGCACGGCTTGCAGAAATTCCTGCCCGGTTGGTGGGCGGATATTACGGTGGTGATTACAACCCGCTGGGGGGCTACTACCTGGTCAGCGAAGAGACCGCTCATGTCTGGGTCGAGGTCCTGACCAGTGATAACAGCTGGCAGCGCGTCGATCCCAGCCAGTGGGCCATCAACGCTGCGACGACTCTGGGGGCGCGTGATCGGGATCAATTGAGTGCTTTGCGACAACTAGTCGACAGCCTCAATTACCATTGGGTTCAAGCGGTCGTCGTCTTTGACCTGGCACAACAGATATCGCTGTTTCGGGAGGCCGGTAACCGCTTGCGTAATCTGCGCTCGGTGCGTGCACCGGATAACTGGTGGAAAATTGTCGGTGGGTTGCTCGTCGGAGTTGTTCTGATTGCGGGGACTTTATCTTTTCGGAGAAAATCAAAAGAAGCGCGCTTGCTGGAGGAATTCCGGACACGGATAGGGAAGCGTTACGGTCAGGAGATTTTGTTGCCTGGATCCGGCCTGGCGGAGATTGGTGAGCAGCTTGACAATGAGGAGTGTCGTCAATTTGCCCGGATTTATTATGGTGCTGTGTTTCGTGACCGGGTGTTGAGTTCGCAGGAAGTTGTGCAGCTGAAAGAGTTGCTGAAGAGAATCTAAATTATGAGGGCAATATGAGCGCCATTGGTCCCCATAATTTAGACGTGGGCTGGTTTACTACGACGACGTCGCCGTGGCCGACGATGGGTGCGGTGGTTCGGTTGCCTGGCCGGTTGATCTGATGGTTTATGGTCCGTATGCAAGGCTTTTTGCCAGATATCCACCAGGGCGGAATCTCCGTCACTGGCCTGAATCCAGAGCCTGAACATCTCAAAGGCTCGTGGTGTCGCAGAATTGTGAAGGAAACGTTTCTGTCCGCGATGGCCGAGTCCGCGGGCGAAGCGATAGCAGCCAACCAGCAGTTCCCGGGCCTGATGACGCAAGCCGTGAGCCAGGCGAAAATAGGCGCAGTACGGAGTCAGCAGATGCCCGGCAGTGTGCATGACCTCGTTAATCGGCAGTGAGGCCTGCACTGGACATTTTTGCCAGAAGCGATCGATAAAGAGCGCAGCCAGAATCATTGCTTCATCAACGGTTCCGGTTTTTTTGAAGTGTTGATTGAGTGGTTCCAGTAGTTTGAAGGTTGTTTCCCCCGCCTGGTAGCCACCCATCATCGGCTGAAGTAGAGCTAAAGATTGAGACCTTTGCAGGACGTCGGCGGCAACGCCGTGTCGGAAGAACTGCATCAGTTTTTCTCGCACCCTGGCTGGCGAAGCATCGGCAAGCAGCGGTGCTTGCTTGGTAATTCCTTCGAGCATGTTTGCGTCGAGAGAAAAGTTGAGACGGGCACGGAACTCCAGGGCACGCATCATGCGCACCGGATCTTCTGCGAAGCGGACCTGGGGATCGCCGATCACACGCAGCTGCCGGTTCTCCAGATCTTTCAGCCCGCCGACATGGTCAACGATCGAAAAATCAGCGATGTTATAAAAAAGCGCGTTGATGGTGAAGTCGCGACGGAAAGCATCTTCACGGGGCGTGCCGAACTGATTCTGCACAAAGAATTTGTGTTCAGCGGGATCTTCCGGAAACTCATCGGGGTGAGGATGGCGTCTAAAAGTGGCAACCTCGATGACCTGGTCACGGCCGAACCTTATATGGGCCAGGCGAAACCGGCGCCCGACCAGGAAACAGTTGCGAAAGAGCTTTTTGACTTGCTGTGGTGTCGCATCGGTGCCGATATCAAAATCTTTGGGTGCTCTGCCCAAGAGGAGATCACGGACACTGCCACCAACCAGATATGCCAGATGGCCGTGACGATGGAGTCGATAGAGTACTTTGAGGGTGTTTTCATCGATCTGGCTACGGGAAAGGCTGTGGGCCGAACGGGGAAGTATCGTCGGGGTGTCGGATGCAGTGTTTATGATGGGAGAGGAGGCGGCCATGGAGTTCCAGTGGTCCTTGCCGCCTTGCGAGCGACGATCTATAAAGTTGTCACTGTATAGCAGATTTCGCTCTGCGAGGGAAGCTTGCCGGGAATACGCGTTGTCATCGGTCGGCTATCCGGTTATAAATGAGCTTCTAAAATATCTTCTATCTCCCTCGCAGGAGTTGTCTTTTATATGAACCTCCTTGTTGTGCTCGGGCCGACAGCTTCGGGCAAAACCCATCTGGCCGTTCAGGCTGCCCGTCAACTCAACGGCGAAATCATCTCGGCCGATTCACGACAGGTCTATCGCGGGCTGGATATTGGCAGCGGCAAGGATCTGGATGAATATGGCACAACCCCCTACCATCTCATCGATGTGGTAGCTCCCGGCTACGAGTTCAGCCTGTTTGATTTTGCCAAAGCGTTCAGTCAGGCCTTCAGTGAGATCCAAGGGCACGGCCATCTGCCGATATTGGCCGGAGGCACCGGGCTTTACCTCGATGCGGTCCTTCGAGGGTACGAGCTGGTGAATGTGAGTGAAAACCGGGCTTTGCGCCGGGAGCTGGAACCGCTCACCATGGAGGCACTTCAGGTGCGCTTGAAGGCTCTCCGGCCAGAGCAACATAATACCAGCAACCTCGAGGATCGATCCCGGTTGATCCGTGCTATTGAGATTGCCGAAGGTGAGAAGCAGGCCGAAGCGCAGCCCTTGTGCCTGCCGCAGTTTACGCCGCAAATATTCGGCTTGCGTTGGCCACGGGAGCTGTTACGGAAACGCATTACCAGGAGGTTACGCGAACGTCTTGACCACGGCCTGATCGAAGAGGTTGCGGCGTTGCATGCAGCCGGTGTCTCCTGGGAGACCCTCGACTATTACGGCCTGGAATATCGTTTTGTCGCCCGGCATCTGCAGGGGCAGCTCAATCGAAATGATCTCTTTCAGAAGCTCAACAGTGCTATCCACCAATTTGCCAAACGCCAGGAAACCTGGTTTCGGCGCATGGAACGTCAGGGCATTGCCATCCATTGGCTTAATGCCGAAGATGATCCTGTCGCTGAACTTCTTGCTGCGTGTCAGGAGCTCAAGGGATGAATCCACTGCCTGCAACGGTGCAGCGGTATGTCGTCAGGAGCGCCGTCAAGGGGCCGTGGACCCTTGCGGGAGAAGGCCGTACTGACTTTGCCGGTGCTGTTGTGATTCCGTCGCTGGCTGAAGGTGACCGCCTGTTTGCAACCTTGCAGAGTCTGGCGACGAATCCGCCGCAATGGACAGCACGCTTTCTGGTGGTCATCGTCGTCAACCATGGCGAGCAGGCTTCGACTGCGGATCAGCAGCAGAATGGCATCGACCTGGCCAGGCTGGCTGACCTGGCCGAACGAACCGAGCTCTGTCTTGCCTGGATTGATGCGGCCAGTTCCGGATGTGAGGTTCCCGCTAGGCAGGCGGGGGTCGGTTTTGCCCGCAAGCTCGGTATGGATCTCGCCCTGTCGCGCCTGAGCTGGACAGAAGACCCTCTGTTGGTCTGTCTTGATGCCGATACTCTGGTGGAGACAGGTTACCTGCAGACAATTGTCACTCATTTCCATCAGTCCGCATTGGGGGCGGCGGTCTTGCCCTTTCGTCATCAGTCGGGGAGCGATTCTGCTCAGCAGGCTGCGATCGATCGATACGAACTTTTCCTGCGCAGTTATGTGTATGGCCTGCGTTTGGCCGGATCTCCCTACGCCTTCAATAGTGTAGGCAGCGCCATAGCTTGTCGAGCAGCAGCTTACGTGCGTTGTGGTGGGATGAATTGTCGCAAAGCCGGGGAGGATTTTTATTTTCTGCAGAAGCTGGCAAAAACTGATGGTGTTGATCTGTTGTCCGGCACTACGGTGTTCCCTGAGCCTCGCGTATCGGAGCGGGTTCCTTTCGGTACCGGGCGCAGTATGGCCCGTCTGCTTGATGGCGACGCGCAAGCCGTTCTCTTTTACCCGGTGAAAGTTTTCCAAATTCTGGCTGATTGGCTGTGTACTGTAGAACAGGATCTGTCTGGCGATGCTGGAGAGCTGTTGATGCGTGCTGAAGGGATCTCCGTGGTGCTGGTCAACTATCTTGAACAAGCAGACTGGCGAACAGTCTGGCCACGATTGCAATCAACGCATAAAACTGAAGCGCGCCGTTTAAAAGCTTTTCACATCTGGTTCGATGGTTTCAGGACGATGCGTTTGATTCACTTGCTGTGCGATGCCGGGCTTTGTCGTGGTGAGCCCGAGGACGTTCTTCCGGAATATTTTGTATGGGAGGGTCGAGGATGTCCTGAGACTCTCTCAGGGATGCTGGAGGAGTTGCGTTTGCATGATGGTGTGTCGTCTCTAATATGTTTATAGAAAATCTAAAAAGCTATGCTACTATAGGCAGTAACGATACGGAATTTACCCGTTCAGTGCGCGGGACAAAGAGAAGCCAATGAATGAGACTGACAGTTCTGAGTATACTGAGGATCAAAAGAATAAGCGTCGTGCTACACGAGCTCCGCTGATTGTAGAGAAAATCCCCTGTGGCGATGGCCAGAAAACCTTTTTTGGCTACGCCAAGAATGTTAGCCGCGGCGGATTGTTTATTGCTACGGTAAACCCTCGTGAACTGGGTGAAGATTTCATGATTGAATTGACCCTGCCGATGAAGCCCCGGCACATGATCCGCTGCCGGTGTGAGGTTGTCTGGAAGCGGCACTATCAACGTAAGGGTGCTCATGAACCCGGTATGGGACTGCGTTTTCTCGATCTCACCGATACAGATGGCGACAAGATTGATGAGTGGGTAACGGAACAGACCACAACTCTTTTGTAATGATTTGACTTGACAGCCCGACAGGCTGCTGGATATTTCTGCCAGTC